>NZ_JAVKEA010000163.1:0-15863 GCF_040221695.1 Coleofasciculus sp. E2-BRE-01
GGCATTCCCTCAAGATTGGGCGTTGAATCAAAACATTTTTGTATGTGCCTATCTTTACCGCATTCGTGGAGAACGTGCCGAGAATTTAGTGCATGCGATCACTGCCGATGATTTATCTTTACAAGTAAGAACCCGCTTGGCATTACCTCAAGATTGGGCACGGACACAAAACAATTTTGGCAATGCCTATAGCTATCGCATTCGGGGAGAACGCGCTGAGAATTTGGAACAGTCAATCACAAGCTACGAGTTGGCTTTACAGGTTTATACCCGTGAGGCATTCCCGGAAAAATGGGCTCAAACGCAAAGCAACTTAGCAGAAGCACTGATGCAACGTGCCACACTAACTGAAAATATCAATAATTTAGATACTGCCATCACTCTGCTACAGGAAGCCCTAGAAATTGCAGTTCCCCGCAGTCCCAACTTTATCGACTCCCAGTATCGCTTAGGAAACGCCCTCTCCCGTCGCTACGAATACAACCCAAATCCCAGTGACTTAGAGCAGGCATTGCAGGCGTATAAAATTGCCTTAGACGCAATTAGCCCAGAACACTACGATAGACAGCAGATCTGGCAAGCCATACCCACAACCCAATCCATTTTAGGCAGTCGTCTGGTTCACGATGGACAATGGCAGGAAGGGCTACAACTTCTACTCAACAGCGTTAACCAACTTAGCACGGGAAGCGATCAGCTAGCCCACGCTAATGCTCTTTTCCAAATCGGACACGCCCACGAAACGCTCAGTGATTGGGATAATGCCCGCCTCTACTATCGGGATGCCCTACGCCTGTATGACCATCTCAACGATGCACCCGGTATCGCTAAAAGTCGTCATGGGTTGGGGAGTGTACTGGTGTCTCAAGGATATCTGAAAAAAGGCATGGCTGAACTATTTAAAGCCCGTGAGCGTTATCATCAATTGAAAAAGACCGACCAAGCTGCGGAAGTGGATAATCTCTATCAAGCAGCACAACGAGCGATGGAACGACAAGCAAGGGAGGTTTATGTATGACCACGGCTGACGATATTTTTGACCAGTCGGTAAACAATATTCAGCGTTTAGGACTCAAAGAGATTCCCTTTACCGAAAGCCCCACCGATTTGCGAAGCGAAACCCTGAACCATATTTTCACGGGACGACAAGATGAACTGCGCCAAGTGTTTAATCTGTTCCAAAGTCGTGAACGTCGCCGTATTCTAGTCTATGGTCGGTTAGGAATTGGCAAAAGTGCCTTTTTGCTAGAAGTGATATCCGTGCTGCGCCGCAAGCTTCCGAAAATGCTGACCACTTACATTTCCCTACCCGCTAATTTGGATCTCGCCACAACCGCCTTAATTGCCCTAGCGCAAGAAATGACAGATGACGAATGGGCGCAACGTCAACTGTATCAGATGGGGATTCCTACTGAAAAAGTCTTGAAGGAACGCAGCTCCGAAGTCGGGGGCAATATGGTGATAAATGCCAAGACTAGCGAGAAAGATTTACCCATCAGCAAACCCCAATATCCCACTGTCAGCCTCAACACCCTTTTAAATCGGGCGCAAAAGAAATATCCCGAAGGTGTGGTGATTGCGATTGATGATCTAGACAAGCAAAACCCCCATCGAGTCAGGCAATTAATGCACGATGCTCAAGGTACATTAAAAGGTCCAGCCTGGTTCTTGCTGACGGGACACCCAATGGGTTTAATGGGAGATTTACTCACCAGTGAACGCGGTTTATTTGACCTACAACTCAAGCTAGAAGAAATGGATCAGGAAACCACCTATCAGATGCTGATCAATTATCTTAGCAGTGCGCGGATTAAAAATAACTCCACTGATCCGAATGATCCGCGTTCTGTATTACCCTTTCTACCCGACACAGCCAAGCGCTTTTGTCAGGTTTCTCTAGGTAAACCTCGTCTGTTCAACCGATTGGGTAGCACAGTCTTGTCAACGGCGGCAAATCTTCAGGTCGATAAAATTACCCCAGAGGTTTTGGACAAGGGTTTAAAAGCAGCAGAGCCAACCTTGCGCCAACAAGCTGCATTGAACGTGCAAGAAGAGCGAGTTCGTGCTTTATTGCAGCAGCGAGGTAGCCTTTCAGATGAAACGATAACGATAGATGATTTGGAACAGTTAGGCTTCCGCAGTTTTAGCCAAGTTTTGCCCTATTTAGAACGATTAGAAGAGGCAGATTTGGCGCATCAGATCAACCAAGACGATACCAAAACATTCGCCCCAATTCCTCTCCCCCCGGCGGACGAGGAGCCACCCATAGATAGTTGAGTTCAATGGTAGAAGCTGCTGAATGAAAACCTGTAGCGCTGATCAGATGAGTGACCCCAATCCTAAGTTGAATGGCACTGACTTAAGCTGAATGTCGCTGACTTAAGCGGGTTTCGTAGTAGGCACTTTAGTGCCAGAAGCGCTAAAACGCTGACTACAAACTCTGCGCGATCGCACTCCATACACACCCCTTGATTAACTGGCAATTTCTTCAAGTGTTTGCTCACTCGTACACAGCCGATCCTCTAATTCAATATCGCTAACACCCAACATTTCCGCTACCCGTCGCAGGGATAATTTGTCCGCTAGAACAGCACGATAGGTAAGTTCGAGGAAGATTCTGGGTAAACGTTTTTCCACAGGAATAAACCCCTCTCCACTCTCAAAGTAAGAACTATAACCCAAGTTTCGAGATAAATGTGCGGGCTGAATCTGCTTAAAATCTTCCTGAGAACCTGCAAGTTGATGTTCCCAATCCAATCGAACTAACATTTCTTCATAGCTAACGCCGAAATAGTGCGCTAAATGCACAACTTCCGCCGGATGCCTCACCCGTTTTACTCCAAAACTATGTAAACGTTCCTGCAATGCTGCTGAAGGAATCAGGAAGTAGGCAACAAATTTTTCAGCAAAACATTCCAACGGATTGGTATCTCCATGGTGACAAAGAATAGCAGATTGGTCATGTTGATAGAGACAATGAGCTAATCCATGAGCCAAGCTAAAAGAGAGACGAGTATCAGTCTGGGTTTGGTTAATGGCAATAATATTTCCCAGTTTAGGATGAGACAAAAATAGCCCAGAGATAGCATTTTGTTCCTTGCCAAAGGGAAGAATAAATATCATTAATCCTTGAGCCTCTAAGAAGCTTCGCAAATTAATTAGGGGAGCCATTCCCAAGTTGTAGTGATATCGAGCCTTTTGAGCCGCTAACACCGCCGTCTCAGTTTCAAGTAAGAGGCGATTGGCAAGAGGAGCAAAAGGTGGGTGAGAAACGCCAGGAAAAGGAGTGTCTGTCTGAGTGTAGAGTTCCTCTAGAGCATAAATTTTTTCAATCAAACGGGCAATTACCGCTTTACTGGAAGCAGAAATAGTTTCAGAATTAAGCCGTAATGCTTCTTCCCAGTCGGATTGAACGGTTTCTTCGCCAAACAGCGATCGCAGGGGTACTCCGTAAAGCCGAGATAGACGCTCCAAGGTAAGAGCATCCACCCGACGCTTCCCGCTCTCATACTGGTTTAGAGCTGCCGCCGTGACATCTATAACTTGAGCGGCTTCGGTTTGACTTATTCGAGATCGCTCACGCGCTAGCCGCAGGCGCTGACCTAGGATTTCGTAATTCATGTTCATCTGAATTAGCCTGAAAGAGGCTGAGGCTGATTTTCATATTAACATAATGTTAATATAATATTTTATATTTATTTTTATTAACAGTTAATTGGTATGACGCAAATTATTATAGATACCGTAGTCCTGCGGGTTATGAGTTTTGCCCACCCCCAAGGAATAGAAATTCTGCTAGACGCTATCAATGTCTCCTGTGGGCGGTTTCCCACTGAAGTTTATAACCGCGATGAGGATAGTCTTCCTCTAGAAGCCAACGATGAGGAGTTAAGTGAACTCGCTAGGGGACTGCGATACGCTCAGCGTCGGATACAACAACTCCCGCTAACAGAATCTCGGCGTTTCCAAACTTGGCTCAAAAATGCAGAGCAGCTCAATCAACATTTTGATCGAGGAAGCCTTGTTGTTGAAATTTTAACGGTGGAGGAACTCTACAAGCGAGAGATACTTCAGACAAACTATCCACAGTTAGGTAAAGGTGAGGTAGCTTGCTTGGTGCTAGCCCAGCGCTATCAAGTGCAGGCAGTATTCCTTTCGTCGGATGATAAAGCTTGTGAAGTAGCCAAAGATTTGAAAATTCCCCATCTGACTTTGCCAGATATTCTTGAGGCTTGGGTGCAAACGAAGAAGCCACCGCAAGCAGAACTCAATACCCTAATTGAAGGCATGGCTAACGCTCAATTTAGTTTGAAACGGAGCTTTGAAGAACAACTGCGACAGCGATTATAGCGTTTCTCATCAGGATAGATGCAGGGGGTGAGGGCGCAAGGATGGTGCCCCTACATTCACCTCTTCTGTTATTCACTGATCAGGCTGGATTCGATTACTAATGACAATTTGGCAGGATAGAGCGATCGCACACCCCAATTTTCTGGCATCCTAGAGATGGTCAAGAGTCCCCTAGAACAGCTTCATGCCCCTTTCCCACTGCACCAATCCAGAAATCTCACCAGCATCTCAACCCACAGACGTTGATTGGCGTAGAGGTTTTGCAGCATGAAGCCAGATAGTAAGTATCAGCCACTCCTGGAATTTCTGCGTCAGAGCAATCAAGCGGAAGTCATTCTCACCTTTGCAGAAATTGAGGAAATTATGAATGACACCTTACCCGACTCAGCACACAAAAAACGGGCATGGTGGAGCAATCGCAGCAAAGGCGCACTGCAAGCTTCTGCTTGGATGGAAGCTGGATATCGGGTTGAGGATGTGGATTTGGAGCAACAACGGGTGACATTCCGCCAACCTACGGCTAAACCCAAAGTTCAGCGCGTGGGTGACACTGTGCTATGGAATGCTCAACTCATCAAAGCACTGCGCCGCCACATGGGTTTAACCCAGGCAGAGTTTGCCCAAAAGCTTGGTGTGTATCAGCAAACGGTTAGCCAGTGGGAAAACAGCGCTTATGAACCGACTCTCGCTACATCGAAATATCTAACTTTAATCGCTCAACAAGCTGGATTCGAGTATTGAGAGGAAAGCTAAAAGTTCAGAATATTTTTCAACGGATGTATTGACATTTTACAATGTAAGTTTTACTATAACAATATACAATCTACATTGTATTTAAGCGTAAATCCTGACTGCGGCTCACCCAAAGTCCTCTCCGTTTTCCTAGACGGCAACATCTACCCCAACAATAAAGCCATGCAACGCATACGCCATCGCATCAACCCCAAAACCTTCGTCATCACCCTTGGGCAAATTGCCAAACACCTGAACATCCCCCAAGAGCGTATCCTCAACTGGGAAAAATGGCATAACGTTCTTTGGGTACATATCAAAGGAATCGGTGGTTACTTTGTCAGTTATCGCCAGATTGAACAGTGGATTGCTGCTTGTCGTACCCTTATACGCTACTGTCCCAATCTAAATGCCCTCGATCGCCTGTGGCAATCAATATGTATTGAAGCCCAACGCTATACACCAGAGGCATTATCCCGACTCGAAATAATCCACCAGCAGCGATATGTCTACTTATCCAACCGCTAACAAACCTAAATGTGTCACAAGCCAGCACCAAGTTTCCGACGCTTTCTGCCGACTTGTGACTACCCCATAAACGGAGACTTTTTCCATGTTAAAACCAAACTGTCCCCCTGGTGAACTTACCTACCAGCAAGGCTCAACTATCCCCGTCCTCAACCCAGAGATTTACGCCATCTTGCCTTGATGGACTTTGTGTTAGAACGTTATGAAGATATTCCGGCTGAATTGTTAGATTGGCTTTGCCCTCCTGAGTCTAATCCATAGACAATCTACAATCTTAAGTAAAGGGCGACCCGACCCAATTGAATGGACTGGTGTTGGAAATTAGAGCAAGCGGGTCGCCCCTACAGTTTCCCATTGACAAATGACCAATGACCAATGACCAATGACCAATGACCAATTCGGGTAGTATTCTTTAAATATATGGCATCACCTTGCTCAGGAAAAATGTACCCTTGCTCCCCCAGCTCCCAGACGTGCCATGGCACGTCTCTACATTGGCTTCCCCAGCTTCCCCCGCTCCCCCTCACCACAAAACTTATTCAGCAGCCTCTACTTAGGTTTGCCGTTCTTTGGCTAATTCAATCAACTGATCAACTAATTGAGGGAACGGCACACCAGTGGCTTCCCAAAGTTGAGGATACATACTGGTGGCGGTGAAACCGGGTAAGGTATTGACTTCATTAATCAAAACCTCTCCTGTCGCCTCTACATAAAAGAAATCTACCCGTGACAAACCCGCTGCATCCACCGCCGCAAATGCCTTGAGTGCCATCTCCTGAATCTGACGAGTCACACCATCAGGTAAGGGTGCGGGAATCGATAACGTGGCACGACCTTCTGTATATTTAGTTTCATAGTCGTAGAAATCGCTGGTATAACTAATTTCACCTACCACAGATGCTTTCGGATTATCATTCCCTAAAACCGCACATTCGACTTCCCGCGCCACGACTCCCGCTTCTACAATAATCCGGCGATCATAACTGGCGGCACTATCCAACGCTGTTTCTAATTCACTTCGCGATCGCACTTTGGCAATACCCACCGATGATCCCAAATTAGCGGGTTTCACAAAACAGGGATACCCTAACGCTTCCTCAATCTGATCACACAGTTTCGGGAAAACGCAGGGATTTGACCACACTTGGGCGCGACTCAATCCCTTATACTTCACTTGGGCGAGTCCCACTTGATCAAATACCTGTTTCATGGCAATTTTATCCATTGCCATTGCTGAACCTAAGACACCCGAACCCACACAAGGAACCTGCATTAACGTTAACAAGCCTTGAATCGTGCCATCTTCGCCATTGGGTCCGTGCAAGATGGGAAACCAAACCTCCACGTCAGCCACCTGAGGCGGAAATTGCCAGAGGTTTCCGTCTCCATTGGCTTCTAGAGGCGTTCCCGATGCCAAAACCTGCTGGGCGATGTCTGGGGGTTGCCAGATGCCATCTTTTTGAATATAAATCGGTAAAACCTCATACTTCTCCGTATTCGGCGGCGTACTCAACGCTTTCGCGATCGCTTGTGCTGAACAAATCGAAACCTCGTGTTCTCCTGAACGTCCCCCAAATAGCAGCCCGATTCGTACTTTTGTCATGTTTTTATCGATTGTTGATGGGTCAAAAACTTATCCTACTTGGTCATGGCGGGTTTCGTAATACTCCGATCTAGCAGCCGTCTCAATAAAACGGATTTAAGTAGGGTGGGCAACACTTATAAACTTAAAGACCCTAATATTATCATTAGTTGGGCTTGCCCACCCTCCTGCGGACAAAGGACGAATGACATAAGACATAAGACAAATCGTCATAAACCATAAAGCAGAATAATTAACGGGGGAATAACAAAAGTCATCAAAAGACTCAGGGGAGCGCCCACGCGGAAAAAGTCCAAAAACCGATAACCTCCTGCACTGTAGACCATCGTATTGGTTTGATACCCAATCGGTGTCATAAAACTATTTGACGCGGCGAAGGTGACAGCAAACATAAAGGCAAAGGGATTGAGATCCAACGTCTGAGCCACTTGCACTGAAATGGGTAAGAGTAAAACCACCGAAGCGTTATTGGATAACACCTCAGTCAATAACGCCGTAATCAGAAAGAAAAACGTCAGCATCCAGTAGGGCGAAAAATTACTGCCTAGGGAAACTAAATTATCGGCTAACCATTTAGTCGTTCCCGAATTTTCCATGGCAATTCCCAACGGAATTAATCCAGCCAAGAGAAAGATAATATCCCAGCGAACCGCACTATACACTTCCCCAGGTTTCAGACAGCCCGTGACGACCATTAAAACCACTCCCGCCAAGGCACTAACCAAAATTGGGAATAGGTCAAACGCCGCAACTAGAACAACACCCACACCAATTGCTACAGCAATTCCAGCTTTTTCTCGCCGTAACGACTCCATGTCTCGTTGCTCAAAGACTAACAAATCGCGACTGTTTTGTAATCCGACAAAACTTTGCTTGGGTCCTTGTACCAAGAGCAAATCCCCAAACCGTAAGGGAACTTTTCCCAACCGTTCTCGAACAAATTCTTGTCCACGACGAATGGCTAATACCGTCAGGTTATAGCGTTGCCGAAATCGAAAGTCTTTAAGGGTAGATCCGGCTAGATCAGAGTTGGACAAGATTAAGACTTCTGCGATCGTATCTTCCCCAGATGTTAAGTCTTCTTCGAGGGATTTCTTGCCAAATTGGACATCGGGCAAAATATCGATCCCCCGTTCCGCTTTAATATTCAGTAAACATTCCCGTTTACCCCGAACAACTAAAATATCTCCAGGCTGCAATATTTTATCAGCCAGAGGTTGGGCAAAACGGGTGTCGTTACGGATGATCTCGAGTACGTCCATATCAAATTTACGCTGAATTTGAGTCGAACGTAACGTTTGTCCAACCAAGCTGGAACCTGGTGAGATCACAATTTCACTCACATAGTCTTGAAGTCCATACTCTTGAGTATCACTACCCGCCGCTTTTTTATTGGGTAATAGCCGGGGGGCAATTAATACAAGATAGGTTAAGCCAATCGTGAAGGTGAGTAGTCCTAATTTGGTGAACTGAAATAAACTGAATGTACCGTACCCCAATTTATCCGACAAACCACTCGCCAAAATGTTGGTGGATGTGCCAATTACGGTAATCATTCCCCCTAAAATGGTGGCATAAGACAAAGGAATGAGAAGCTTGGAGGGAGAAATCCGCTGTTGGCGACATAAATCTTCCACAATCGGCAGAAAGACAGCCAGGACGGCGGTATTATTGATCACACCGCTAATCGGACCCGCAATTGCCCCCAAGGCTAAAATCTGCTGCGAGGAGGTTTTACCTCCCCACTTCACTAGGAGTTCACTAACGATTTGAATCGCACCCGTGCGGGCAATTCCGGCACTGAGAATAAACATTGCCATCACGGTAATCGTGGCGGAACTACTAAACCCAGATATGCCTTCCTCTGGGGTGACTAATCCCAGCACGATCAGCAGCACCATAATTGTGAGTGCGGTAATATCAACGGGCAACCATTCGCTGATGAATAAAATCAGGGTCAGTAGGATAACACCGAGGGTGAGAAGAATCGTCGTCATAGCGGGTGAGATGCATTAAGTGGCAAGTAGCGTTCGGGTTAGCACTGAATCTAATATACTCGCTGAAATTATTAATCCGTCCCTTGATACATCTGTTCAGCGACTCTTTTCAGGCGGCGTAGCTGGGCTTTCATATCCTGCTGTGTCAATCTTGTGGCAAAGCTATTAAAGCCCCAACTGACCAGAGGATTGGGAATTTCAAACTCAAAACGATTCAGCAGCCTCGTACCTCGAATCGTGGGTTGACATTCCCAGCGATCGCGCCCTCGGAAAAATCCTTGGAATTGCCAAACGACTAAACCGGGTTCCCGTTCCACAACGACGCTGTTGAGGGTAGGCTGCACTAGCGGAATTTGAATCACAAAGCGACTGCGACTGCCAATATCTGTACTCCACTCCCCCACCGGATAACAACGCAGGGCTGGATTGAGCCAGCGGTGCATCAGCGTCAGATCCGTTATACAGCGCTCAACAGTAGTGGCACTGGCTTTTATGGGAATAGATTGTTCAAAAACTTGAGAATTGGACATTTAAAGCGATAATAGGGTCTCGATAGCTGGTAATCTGACTTGTATTACTACAGCGTTAGCTCGCTGTATCGGACTCAATCCGGATCGAATCTCCTCTATTGTGCAGAAAGGGAGGAAGACGAGGCAAATCGGAGATCAGGAAACTCTTGGCAACGCCAGATCAGGGATGAGAGCATCTGGTTTTCCGATCGGCTTCACTTGCCTCGCCTATTTGACAAAGAGAGATGCTATACCCTGATGAACCCCAAAAAAAGCTGATTTGAGGTAAAAAACTAACATAAGCTTGATTTTTGTCACCAAATTCCCCATAAAGATAGAGGTGACGCCGTAATCAGTGGAACAACGATAGCAATGACGCTCGGAGGCGAAAAATCTTGAATTAGCCCAAAAACATGGAGACAAAGATATCGATGGATTGAGAGGACTATAAATACTCGATGAGTTGTAGCCTGAAAGTCACAGATTGTGTGTGACTGCGTTTACTGTTAGAGAATAATTAGATAAGGAAGACTATGAACCAACCTTGGCAAGGAATTATCCCAATTGGAGGTGTGCCCCCTTGGGTGCATCCCCTCTTAGCCCAAGACACACCAGCACCCATCCAAGAAACTCAGGCTGGTGTTCAGGGAATTATGAACAATCTGAGTAGCTTCGTGCCGAATCTAATTGCCGCGATCCTGATCCTGATTGTCGGTTGGATCGTTGCCTTGATTGCTAAGTCAATTACCAAAGGACTGCTCAACCGCACCCGTATCGACAATCAAATTGCCGAGTGGTTTTCTGGCGGTCAACAAGGAGCAGAAGCACCGCCGATCGAAAAATGGGTAGCCGGTGCAGTTTTCTGGATTATCATCATCTTCACGGTGGTAGCGGTTCTGCAGACGTTGAAGCTTGAGGTCGTCTCTCAACCGCTGAATAATTTCCTCAACAAAATCCTGGAGTTCTTGCCCCAGATTTTCGCCGCGGCAATTCTGGTGGTGGTGGCTTGGTTATTGGCAAGCTTGGTCAAGCTGATTACAACCCGAGGATTACGGGCATTAGGTTTGGATGAGCGCTTGGGTGAACAAGTCAACGAGACACCCCGTTCTGGAGCAGGTGAGACTCAACGTCAAACCAACCAGTTCTCCCTGAGCGAAACCATGGGGAACGCTCTGTACTGGTTCATTTTTCTGCTGTTTCTGCCCTCCATTCTCAGCACTCTGGGCTTGGAAGGAACCCTGCGCCCAGTGCAGGAGTTGCTGAATGAAATTTTGGCAATTTTGCCAGATATCTTGGCAGCGCTTGTAATTGCGGCAGCAGGTTGGCTAGTGGCTCAGGTTGTGCGGCGCATCGTCACCAATCTGTTGTCAGCCGCCGGAACGGATCAATTAGGAGCGCGATTTGGACTGCAAAGTGCGCCCGGAGGGAAATCACTGTCCTGGATTATTGGCACGACTGTTTATGTCTTAATTTTGATCCCCGTCGGCATCGCCGCGCTGAATGCCTTACAGATTGAGGCGATCTCAGAGCCTGCGATCGCGATGTTAAATCAGATTCTCGATGCTCTACCGAAAATCTTTACGGCAGCGTTGATTCTGTTGATTGCTTATGTAATCGGTCAGTTTGTCAAGGATTTAGTTACCAATATTCTCGCCAGCATTGGCTTTAATAATGTTTATCGCTGGATAGGGATACCGGAACCTCGTCCCAGTCGTCCTGCTCCCACTCCCCCCCCTGCTGAACCTTCGGAGTTAGGCATACCCACTCCAGAGACTGGATCAGAAACGCGGGTTCAAGCGGAATCAACTCCCTCCATTCGTACACCGTCAGAACTGGTAGGTATTATTGCATTCATTGCTATCCTCTTGTTTGCTACGGTTGCTGCGACGAATGTCTTGCAGTTTGAAGCCTTAACCACAATTGTCACCGGGATTATTGTCATCGCGGGTCAGATTCTGGCGGGGTTAATTGTCTTTGCGGTTGGCTTGTACTTTGCGAATCTTGCCTTTAACTTGATTACCAGTTCGCGATCGCGCCAATCCCAAATCCTGGCACAAGCAGCTCGGATTGCGATTATTTCCTTTTCCGCTGCGATGGCGCTGCAACAAATGGGTATCGCTGGCGACATCGTAAATTTAGCCTTTGGCTTACTCTTAGGCGCAATTGCTGTCGCGATCGCGCTGGCGTTTGGACTCGGATCTCGCGATATTGCGGCGGGTCAAGTTCGTGAATGGTTATCTTCATTCAAAGAAGACAGACCCCCCGGACCCTACCAATAACGGGAAAGAGAATCCAACAGCTTTGAATTCGATCCCCTGCCAAAACGTGCAGGGGATTCTCCTGGATTTTTCACAAAAAGATGAAAAAAAGGGGTCACAATATGCCCAAATATAGATATACCAAGCATTTCGGCAATTTAAGTTAATGACCCCAACATTAACAGATTGTATCCCAAAACAAGGCTAAAGCCTTATACCGTAATGGTTTTAACGCTCAAGCTCCTCAAAAATCGCGGAAAGCCGCACGGTGAGGCAGTTTTGATTTTTTGGCTGGGGGAACTTCAGTTTAAAGGGGAGGGAACTCGAACGGCTTACTTTTCACTTTAAACGGATGGAGCGTAAGTCTTCTTGTATTAATCGTTTGACTTGGCTTTTTTTCGTCTTCTTGAATGCTCTCGCTTGAATAAGGCTCCAAATCCTAAAGCGGTAGCTGAACCAAGAATAGTCAGAGGTTCTGGGACTGCCGTCGGGTCAGAAATAGGGTTTAACAAAACAGGACGGGGTGTACCATTAATCAAGCCTATCCCCGTAATTTGTCCAACATTATTTATATCGTTGGCAATAAATAGTTCCCAACCTGAATCAGCAGTAATTAAACTATTGAGGTCAATCATCACCCCGTTTTCCCAGAGAAAAGGAGCAAATCTTAAACTGTCCACATCATAGGCATAGCCAACCACTTGACCTGCATTGTTAATGCCGTTTGCTTCGCTTGTAGGAAGATCATCCAGCGTACCCAGATCTGTCATCGTGCCATCTTGCCACAGGAAGGCGTGGTGGTTGAAAGAACCCTCAAGGTCGGCATGACCAACGACCTGTCCAGAGTTGTTGAGATCAAAAGCACTACTACTCGAACCACCCAGCGTTCCCAAATCGGTGATCACGCCGTTTTCCCAGAGGAAGGCGTGCTGATTTCCACTGCTTGTTTCTGCACCACCGACTATCTGAGAAGAATCATTAATTCTCACTGCTACGCTGGTGCTACCTCCTAAAGTACCGAGGTCAGTTACCATACCATCTTGCCAGAGAAAGGCACGTTCTTCACCGCTATTATTTTCTACCGAACCGACGACCTGACCCCTATTGTTGATGCCGAATGCCGAACTATTTACACCACCGAATGTTCCTAGGTCAGTCATTGTGCCATTTTCCCAGAGAAAAGCATGATTAGGAGAAAAAGAATTGCCGAAGGGATCTAGTGAGTTCACCTGTGACCGACCGACTATTTGCCCGGAGTCATTGATATCAAAGGCTTCGCTACTGAAACCCTCTAAATTTGCTAAATTGCCAAGGTCACTGAACACGCCGTTTTCCCAAAGAAAGGCACGCCCATTCTCCACAAAAGGAAGAAATCCACTACTGCCAACAATTTGACCCGTATCGTTAATTGCGATGGGAACAGGATCGTTATCGAATGAGCCAAGGTCAGTCACCGTATACATCGATGCCGCCTCCGCAGGTTGGAAAGCAGTAAGTCCCAGTAATGTCGCCGTTGCTAGTCCAAACGTGCTGACTTTATGAGTGATAGTTTTCATGTAATATTCCTAACTATTTACAGTTATGTTTATTTGTTTAAACTTTAAATCTAAAATTTAGAATTGTCGAATATTGTTTTACTAGATTTTAATTTTTATTGAGAGTTGTGAAAATAAATTCACTGATCTTGCTCTAACCCACGTCTGACTGTTTCGTGAAAGAGATCTTTTGCCGTCATAGTCTCACTTGCTAAATCGTTGGGTTGAGCGAAGTCGAAACCCAACCTACACTAATAACGATAAAATAAAAAAACTCAGAATTGTTTCCAAACTAGAGAATCCTGAGTCGTAGCCGAAACATGCAGCGCTAATTATACGAAAATAGAACTGTAGCCCATCCTTTCCCATCTAACCTTGAGTCAATCACCATCCCCTTCCCCTAAACCCACCAGCAATCGCCAAGACTACTATATTCACCGCGCTCGTGCCAGTTTGCGGCACACTTTATTCTGGTACAACAACCTGCATCACCGCCGCCCCCTTCCCGATGTGGAACTGCAAGCCGCCCTCCAGAATGAATTGGAGGTATTGCAGTTTAGCTTAGACAAACTTGACCAAGGCGTGATTCGTATTGCCACCTTTGGTTTAGTCAGTCGCGGTAAATCGGCTGTTGTCAATGCGTTGCTGGGTCAGAAAATCTTGCAGACAGGTCCCCTACATGGGGTAACCCAGTGGCCCAAGTCGGTACGTTGGACGCCTGGTGGTGAGGGGAAAGTGCAAGTTGAGTTAATTGATACGCCGGGATTGGATGAAGTTCAGGGAGAAGCACGGGCGCAGATGGCGCAACAGGTGGCGTCTGAGGCGGATTTAATTTTATTTGTCGTGGCTGGGGATATTACTCGCACGGAGTATCTGGCGTTGTCGGAACTGCGACAAGCCCAAAAGCCGCTGATTCTGGTATTTAACAAAATTGATTTGTATCCAGAACAGGATAGAGAGGCGATTTACCAGCAACTGCAAGAACTGGGTACAGGGACTCCGCGCGATCGCCGCTTACAAAAAATGTTATCACCAGAGGAGATTGTTCGGGTCGCCGCAGAACCCTCTCCCATACAAGTGCGGGTGGAATTACCCGATGGAACCGTCAATTATGAATGGGAAACCCTACCGCCGCAGGTGGATGAGTTGCAACAAGCCATTTTAAGGATACTCAATCGCGAAGGGCGATCGCTCTTGGCACTTAATGCCCTGTTTCAAGCCCGAACTGCCCAAGTTAGCATTGCCCAGAAAACTGTGGCACAACGTAAAGCAGACGCCGAAGATTTAATCTGGCGTTTTGCTAAGTATAAAGCCTTGGCAGTAGCACTGAATCCGATTGGTTTGTTGGATATCTTAGGGGGAACTGTAGCAGACTTGGCACTGATTCGTTCCTTATCGCGACTCTACGGTTTACCGATGACAAGTTATGAAGCGGGAAAATTATGGCGCAAAATATTAATGAGTTCCGGTGGTTTACTGTTGGGTGAACTGGGAAGTAGTGCGCTGTTGGGAATGGGTAAAAGTGCTTCAGCCGTTGCCAGTATTGGTGGAGTCACGGCTTTTGCTGGAACCGCCGTGACTCAAGCTGGAATTGCCGGGTATGGGGCGTATACGGTTGGTCATGCGGCGCAAGTGTATCTGGAACAAGGCTGCACTTGGGGATCTTTAGGTGCGAGTACGGTGATTCAAGATATTCTTAATCAAGTTGAACCAGATATGATTCTCTATCGCCTGCGACAGGAATTGGGTCAACATTTATAAATAGGGTCTGTTGAATAAGTCTTGTGGTGGGGAGCGTCTTATGTCATACTCGCGCAAGCGAGAAGCAAGCTACGTCATTTGCCATTTGTTATTTGTAGGGGCGGGTTTAGCTGTTTAATTTTGCTATCAACCGATAACCTCTCAACAAAACGGGTATTCCGGACTTAGTGTGCTAAACTTTTATTATAATACAACAGAAGTAAATCGCTTATTGTAAAATTATTAAAGTTCATGAAGCCAAATCCACACCTTTTTAATAGTTTCAGCTTATTGTTAACTCCTTCAACGACTCCATTTGTTGTTCTACTTTCAAAATAACCCACGACTTCGGCAAACCATCGTTTTATTGCTGATACACTTTTTTTATAGTAAATTTGAGCCTTGTCTAACCAATCAATTAGTTTTAAAGTTCCCTCTCCCAGGTTTTGACTTTCTTCAAATATTTTATGCAATTCTTCTTTTAATGAATGCATAATTCCAATTAAAGGCGAAGCTTCTTTGACTTGCTCTAATTTTTGAGTTTGCTTTTTTGATAATTTTATTTCCGATTTTAGTAGTGTATATTTACTCCCCTTTAAGCTACCGAATAA
>NZ_JAVKEA010000164.1:0-11367 GCF_040221695.1 Coleofasciculus sp. E2-BRE-01
CTACTACGGGATAAGGCTTTAGCCTGGGTGTAGTACATCGGCACGGGGGGAGCTTCAGCTTAACAATCTACGAAAATCTTGCGGTGAGATAATCCGAGAGTTTTTTATTGGGGGAATTTCCCCTTAAGTTGACACCAATGGATAATATCGTGCCCTTACCATAATAAATGGCGTGTGTACTTCACAATCTTTATAATCAGACGTAGCTTGCTTTTTTTGGGGAGCGAATATGACGAATGACAAATGACAAATGACAAATGACGAATGACAAATGACGAATGACAAATGACAATCCCCACCGTTAACTTGAAACGTCCTCACCTCTTTAAAGGTTAGTTGGTGTTTCCGGAGCAATAACTTCAGTGTCACCTTTAATTCGAGCCTGCTGCTCAGTCATTAAATCGCTGACTTGATCAATTTCGATACCCATACCCTCACAGGCTTTCTTGAGTTCCGTTGTAAAGGTTGAGATATCGTCTCCGTAGCCACAGAGTTTCGCGGCTGTTTCGGGTCCCTGCTTGGCGTTCGCTTTAGCACAATCAACTAAATCAGTGCCTTTGAGCGGATTTGAAGCTGCCATACTTTAACTTGTCCTTCTTTTCTTTAATTCTCACTCTCAAGCTAGTTGAAACGCTGCGAAGACGCATCTATCAATAGATGGAAATCTTTTCTGATAGAGCCTAAAAAATCAATTCCTACTCTTGCACATATCCCCAACTTCTTCAGATCCCCGACTTCTTCAAGAAGTCGGGGATCTAACTATTAAATTAATCGGCTTACACGCTGGCTAACGATGGTTTGAGGGCTTCTTTAAGGAGTTCCGCTTTATCGGTATGTTCCCAAGGCAAATCCAAATTAGGACGTCCAAAATGACCATAAGCCGCGACATCTTGATAGAAGCGACCGCCTCGTAATTGAGGGAGTTCCAGCAGATTAAAGGCTTGAATAATCCCGGCTGGACGCAGTTCAAAATGCTGTTGTACCAGTTCTAGCAATTTTTCTTCTTCTACTTTACCCGTACCAAAGGTTTCCACCATAATACTGACAGGGTGGGCAACACCAATGGCATAACTAAGCTGAACTTCGCACTTTTCGGCTAAACCTGCTGCCACAATATTTTTGGCAACATAACGACAAGCATAGGCTGCCGAACGGTCTACCTTGGTGGGGTCTTTACCCGAAAATGCCCCGCCGCCGTGACGGGAATAGCCACCATAGGTATCAATAATGATTTTACGTCCGGTGAGACCTGAATCCCCTTGGGGTCCACCAATCACAAATTTTCCGGTGGGGTTGACTAAGAAACGGGTATTATTATCGGGCTTAATCTCAATATCTCCAAACGCGGGTTCAACCACTGCTGACCAGAGATCCTCTTTAATTTTGTCTCGCACAGCCGCTTCCTCGGTAATCTCACCAATGGTGGCGGTGTGTTGGGTCGAGATTAAGATGGTATCAATGCCGATGGGTTTGCCATCTTCGTAGATTACCGTAACTTGGGTTTTGCCATCGGGACGCAGGTAAGGCAACTGTCCTGACTTACGGACGGCGGTTAACTGCCGAGACAAGCGATGTGCCAGACTCAGGGGCATAGGCATGAGTTCTGGGGTTTCGTTGCAGGCAAAACCAAACATCAACCCTTGATCTCCGGCACCAATCGCATCGAGTTCATCGTCACTCAACTTTTCTCGCGTTTCCTGGGCGGTGGTGACGCCTTGAGAAATATCTGGAGATTGTTCATCCAGGGCGACTAAGACGGAACAGCTATTGGCGGAGAAGCCGTTATCGGCGTCGGTATAGCCAATCTCAGCAATTTTTTTGCGGGCTATATCAACGTAATTTACATTGGCTTGGGAGGTAATTTCACCCGTAATCAAGACCAATCCGGTATTAACTACCACTTCGGCGGCGACACGACTGCGGTTGTCTTGGGTGAGTAGAGCATCTAAGATCGTATCGGAAATCTGATCACAGATTTTATCGGGATGACCTTCTGTAACTGATTCGGACGTAAATAGGTAGCGACGAGGCAATGGACTAATCTCCTTAAGAAACGGCAGCTACACTGATTAAGACTTTAGGATAGTTCCTGAGGGTTGTAGCTTGTTATCATACACGATACGTAGAGGGGATTACCCACTGATCACAGAACTTTAACAGAATTTGCTCTATTCTCCATCCAGAACTGTTGAATGTTAAAAAAACTTTACCGCCTCTCTCACCTAAAACTGATCATTCTTTTACTGAAAATTCGCTTATTTGTCAAGTGTTAGTTAAGCTTTTCCTTAGGCAAACGCTTTATTTTTCTTTGTTTCCGGTTTTGGCAACACGCCCTAATTTGTAATTAAGTCAGGGACAGTTGTTTAAGGCGGCTGGACTTGAGACAAGATAAGAGCGATCGCGCTATGCATAGCTTGCCCGGTTAAAGACAGACGAGCCGATTGATCCGCCGTTTTTTCCCATGCCAATAACTGGGCTTGAAATAAAGGATCGCGTTTCGCCCTCCTGAGCATGGCTTTACGAATGATTTTTTGCACAATATCTTGGGTGGGAATATTCTGTTGACGTAAAAAATCCAACAGTCGCTGTATACCTTCGGCACATTTATCAGGCGGCTGGAATAGAATAATTTGTTGGATTTGATGAATAACTTCCTTATAGATACGGCGGCGATTATTGGCTAAAACTTGAGTTGGATTGGGTGAGGTAGCCGAATTTAACGACGAGTTGACTTGGGAGTCTCCAGATTTGTCTATCTCTAGCAATTGCCAAATTGTTCGACGGTGATGGGCAAAACGCTGGTACATTTGGGGATAAAGTTGCAGGATGCGTTGATTCACCGCTTGGGAATTGACTCCTGGTTTTGTCGATAGGTAAAGAATATAGTGATCGAATTGTTTACTCAAGGCTTTCAGCGACAGTTTTAGATCAGGATATTCCTGTTCCACTTGGGCAAGGGTAAATAACAATACCTCTCTATTTGGCATCTCCGAGAAAGGAACCTCGATCAAGAGCAAATCAGTTGTTTTCTCTTGACTCAGTTGTCCCGGCATCAAATCACCTGTAGGCGGATAGCGTTTATTCGGCGTTTTCGTTTCCCAATTAAACTGGGTAAATAGGTAACGACAATTCACGTTTGTCAAATCTACCTCTTCTAAATGCCAGTTGTGGATACAGCATCCAGTGAGTTGGGCTTGCTCAAGTTTGGGGCGAATTAAATAACTGCCAATCAAATAGGCATCGGTTAAATTTGCCTCGGTTAAAATCGTTTCATTTAAATAAGCTCCACTTAAATCAGCCTGTCGTAAATCTGCCCCTTGCAGATTAGCCGCTGTCAAATTTGTCTGTAAACAATAGACATTTTGGAGAACCGTGCGTCGCAAATTAGCGTTTACTAAGCTGGCTCTGAGTAAATACGCCCCCATCAGATTTGCCCGACTCAAATTTACGCGATCGCCTGTGACTTCACTGAGATCTGCATCGGTTAAAATAGCTCGATAGAGTTCTGCCTGAGTCAGGTTGGCACGGCGCAAACAAGCCTGACGCAGGTTCGCTTCGGTTAATGTCGCACCGACTAATATCGCGTCTCGTAAATTGGCTTTCTCTAATAGAACTTCCCGCAGGTTGGCTGTGGTAAGATTGGCAGCAATGAGACTGGCGTGGCAGAGATTAGCCGCCATTAACTGTGTGCTAATAAGCTGAGTTTTATCCAGGGTAGCCCCTGTAAGATTACTATGATTCAACTGGGCTGCCTGGAGATTTGCACCACTCAAGTTACAGTAGGGGGCTTCTACCCAACTTAAATTGGCTTGGCAAAGACTAGCGGATTGCCCATCCACCTTGCTGAGATTTACACGGGTCAAGATGGCTTGGTTAAGATTACTATGTTTTAGGATTGCGTTGTGTAAATCTGCCTGATGCAGACAAGCACCACTGAGATTAGCGTAGTCAAGGGATGCCCAACTGAGGTTGGTATTCGTCAGGTTAGCCCCACTTAAGTTAATCGTCCGCAAATCTGCCCCCTTCAGGTTAACACCACTCAGGTCAACCTGGGCAAAATCACGGTCTCCTTGGCGATAACGAGTGAGAAAGTTCTGGACTTGCATTATTTCCAGTTTGCCATTTAAGGGGATTGGGGGAGCTGAGGGGGTGACAAGGGACTTGAGGGTACTACTGGGTGTAGGGTGTAGGGTGTAGGGTGTAGGGTGTAGGGTGTAGGGTGTAGGGTGTAGGGTGTAGGGTGTAGGGTGTAGGGTGTAGGGTGTAGTACTTACCGCGTTCGATGTATTGCATTCACCTTTCGCTTGGGCAGTGTAGAGACGTAGCATACTACGTCTGTCTCTACGGGCTGGCACGCACCCCAAGGTAGGAACTTGAACTTTTAGACATAACGTAGACCTCGTAGGTCTTAGGCTGGTCAGGTGTGGGCAATTTCGGTACCCCCGGAACTTATAGCCGTGGGGTTCCTGACATTACCTATCTCCCTTTCCCTTATCTTCCCCCAGCTCCCCCAGCTCCCCAGCTCCCCCCGCTTCCCCTGCCCCCAGACGTGCCATGGCACGTCTCTACATGCTTTTACAAATTATGTTGGTTTTTCTACCTCACAGGGGAACCTTATGTATGAAGCGTAACATTATGGGTTGGCTTAGATACGTTGAATTTGTCTATTTCTAAAGTCTATAGGGAAAGGGGAGTTATGGCAGAGCTGGAAACGAGAATTTGTTGTCCTCTGAATGGTTTAAACTCAACCGCACAAGACCAAAAACGGCTTGCTACTCTCCAAGAACTCGGTTTACTCGAAGTTGAAGGGATCGCCGTTTTCCAGGAAGCGACTCAGACGGTGGTGCGATTTTTAGAGGTTCCTATAGGTTGGTTGGGTTTCCTGACAACTGATCAACTCTTGATTCAATCAGCCGTTGGTTTATCGAGAGTGGGTTTGATGAATCCCCTTGCCCAATCTCGTCAATTACACCGTCAGGAAAGTTTCTGTACTTATGTGGTCGAGAGTCAGCAGGTTTTAGCGATTCAGGATACGGCAAGTAATCCAGTTTTTGCCCAAAGTTTGCTTGTGGGTTACTACGGTATCCGCGCTTATTTGGGAGCGCCTTTATTCACAGCCGATGGATTGTGCTTGGGGACATTGGCGGTTATGGATTTAGTTCCGCGTTCTTTTACCCCTAGAGATATTGAGTTTTTGGCAATGACCGCCCGATGGTGTCTGAGTGAATTTGAGCGAAATAAGATGTTGCGATCGCACGCCTCAATTCTACCTGATTTTCCTCAGGCGAGTGAATCCCTAACCCCCAATGAGTCCAAATTTGCTCAGGGCTTGGTTAGCGAATCCTCTGTTCCTTTCTGCTTAACTCACTCAATTAAGCTGCAACTGCTCACCCATCTAACCCAAGAACTGCGAACTCCATTAACTTCAATTATGGGCATGGCAAGTGTTCTCAATCGCCAAATTTATGGTGAACTAACGGACAAACAGAAAGAATATTTAGAAATTATCCATCAAAGCGGTCAGCATCTCGTCTCCCTGGTTGAGGAAATTATGGCTCTGGATGTGTTTGATGAAATCAATAACCCACCGTATCTGAATTTGAGTCCGGTCGATATTGAAATGCTTTGCCAAAAGGCAATTCATTCTCTGGTTGAAACCGCAGAGCAAAATCAGCAACACATTCGTTTGACGATAGAACCGGGAACTCGACTTTGGTTACTTGATAAAGAAAAAGTGCAGCAAATGCTGTACTACGTTATCCTTAGCGTGATTTATTCGGCGGAAGCGGGGGGAGAAATTCGCCTTCATGTTTCTCGCAAAATCGATATGCTGAATATGGCGGTTTGGGTGTCTCATCCGTGGCTAGGAGAGGGTGTCCCCACCGTCTATGAGGAATTGACTGACGTATGCTTAACGGGGCGAGACAGCGAGAAGCCCAAGCAAAACGGTGAGGCGGCTTCCCCTGTGTCTTCGACATTGAAAAAGCCCGTGATTTCCGGTGTCTCCATGTGCAAAACCTTGATGGTGAATGGGAAGGAAATGCTGCTGAAAACCGATTCGCGTGAAAGTTTGGGCTTATTCCTCAGTTGTCATTTAGCCGAACTCCACCACGGAAAACTGGCGGTACAGGGTTTGTCGGAATCAGGCGATCGCTATATCATCAGTTTGCCTAAGTTAGATCCGTAGCCCGGTGGTGACGAGACTTCTGTAGGGGCGACATTGGGTCAACTTAAGGTGAAACCAATGCTGGCAAGGTTTTTATTGGCTTTGAGCCAGTGGATGGCGACCCGAGTTGAGTACATTGGTGTTGTTCATTAGTGCAAGCGGGTCGCCCCTACAACGACCAATGACCAATCACCAATCATCAATGACCAATCATTAATGACCAATCACCAATAACAATCAACCCGTATTCCGCATACCCGCAGCAATCCCGTTAATTGTCAACAACGCACCCCGCAGTAACTCACCTTTACTATACCGAGATTGGACAAACCCCGATGCCATCTGACTGCTATGCTGGCGCAACCGTTTCAGCAAAGAGACTTGCAAGAAACCCAGGGGAACAATCGTACCATTCCGCAAGTGAACCGATCGCTGTAACTCTGGATCACCATCCAGTAACTGCTTATGTCCGGTAATTAACGAGATTAACTCACGAGTCAAGTTAAATTCCTCGCTAATTTGCTGGAATAACCGATCAAACCGTTCTCGATCATCGGGATGGGACAATTTCTCCACATAATGACCCGCAATTTGCAAATCCACTTTTGCCAACGTCATCTCTACCTTGGAAATGACCATCTTAAAGAAGGGCCACTTGAAGTAAAAATAACGCAACAGCTTCAAATTTTCTTCGGGTTCTTCATCCAAAAACCCTTTCAAAGCTGCACCCACACCATACCAACTGGGTAATAAGAAACGACTTTGCGTCCAACTAAACACCCAAGGAATTGCCCGTAGACTGCTAAAATCTTTCTTACCACCGCGACGAGTGGGGCGGGAACTGATTTGCAACTGACTAATTTCCTGAATTGGCGTCACTTCATTAAAGAAATCCAAAAAATCTGGCTGCTCATACACAAACCCCCGATAATGTTGGCGCGATCGCACCGCCAATTCTTCCATGATTTCGTTCCAGGGTTCCAGGTTATCAAAACCGCTTCCCAGCAAACTCGCTTGAATCACCGCCGTGGTTACGGTTTCCAGGTGATACAGCGCCAACTCTGGCAGAGAATACTTCGACGCCAGCACCTCGCCTTGTTCCGTAATCTTAATCCGTCCCTGGATACTCCGCCCCGGTTGCGCCAGAATCGCCTCATACGTCGGTCCACCGCCACGCCCCACGGAACCGCCGCGTCCGTGGAAAATACGTACAGCAATCCCATAGTCTTCAGCCATTTGCTGTAGGGCTTTTTGGGCTTTGTGAATTTCCCAATTACTGCTTAAGAACCCAGAATCCTTATTACTGTCTGAGTAGCCCAGCATTATCTCCTGCAACGGTTGAGGATAAGAGGGGAAAGCCGGGGAATTCTCGTCACCCATCGCTCTTTCGCAATCCTCTAGCGCCTGATAACCGCCCGCTAAACAAGCCCGATACAGGGGTAACTCAAACAGGGATTTCATCACCTTTGGCGCTCGTTTCAAGTCGTCTACCGTTTCAAATAAGGGGACAACCTGAATACTACTCCTCCCAGTTGCAGGATCATAGAGTCCGGCTTCCTGAGCCAAGAGCAACACTTCCAACAAGTCACTAGCTTCGTGACTCATGCTAATAATATAGGTTTGGCAAATTTGTTCACCAAACTCTTGGTGCAGCCGCCGCAACATGCGGAAGGTTTCTATGGTTTCACAGGCTTCGGGAGAAAAGGGAAGTTCAGCCGGAATTAAGGGACGTCGTGTGGGTAACTCGTTGGTTAACCATTCGGTGCGTTCGGCTTCAGATAATTCGTTATAGGGCTTGGGTAGAATTTGTAAATAGTCGGTAATCTCGTGCATCGTATCACTATGACGAGAACTTTCCTGACGAATATCTAGGTGTGCCAGATTAAACCCATAAATTTCCACCTGACAGATCAGCGTCTCAAGTTCCTGACAACTTAACCCTGTCTCGGCTAGGTTACGTTGAATCAGTTGTAACTCTGCCAAAAACTCTTGGTCAGAGTTATAAATGCAAGGGTTCGTTGTTTCCAGACGAACTGGCTGTAGGGGTTGGCTCTGAGAAAGGTGGAGATTACGATCCAGTGTATTTTCCAGTCGTTGCTGAATATAGGAAAGTTTGAGGCGATAGGGTTCTTGACGGTAACGAATCGCCAGTTGTTCATAAACCTCTGGTATTTGGGAGCGATCTTGTTCTAGAGAGTCCAATAGTTCCGGTAGGACATCACTCCAGTGCAATGACAAGCTCAACAAATTGTTCAGATGTTTAACCGAGTGGATATATTTTTCCAGAACCAGATTTCTCTGATAGCAAGCCGTTTGCCAGGTCACTTCCGGTTTAACTGAGGGGTTTCCATCTCGATCCGATCCCACCCAAGAGCCAAACTTACAGAAGTTTTTCCGGGGTGGATTCAGCCAGGGAAAGGACGATTGTATACCCTGTTTTAAGCGTTGATAGAGTTGGGGAATGGCATCAAACAAGACTTCTTGAAAATAGTGGAGGGTGTAATCCACCTCATCCAGAACCGTGGGCTTAAATTGATGCAGTTCATCGGTACGCCACCACAACCGAATCTCTTCTCTGAGTTGTTCGGTGTAATCTTCTACTTCCCAGGATGAGTTCAATCCTAAAGCCCGTGATGCTTCCTCGGCTTGGTCAAGCTGTTGCAGGATTGTAGAAATACGCCGTTGTTTTTGTCGAATCGTATGTCGGACAATTTCTGTCGGGTGTGCGGTAAAGACTAGGCGAATATCCAGATTATCAATTAGCCGCTGAATATGCTGGGGGGGTACGTTGAGGTTGCGTAGATAAGGAAATAGCCAGTGGAAGGTACTGTTGGTATTTGCAGCTTTTCTATCGTCCTGCCAACGTTTTTCTAATAAATCCGCCATCGGTTCACTCCCGGATGGTTTAGCATCCTCACCGTTGTTGGATGCTTCGAGTGAACTGCCATTAGCTTTCATCGAGGTGCGATCGCTCCCCGCTAATGTATTGTAGGTAGCCCGTCGTAAAAGTTGTTGATCGCGCTGTTCGTAATGTTGTTCGACACCATTAATCAGTTGGAAATAAAGCGCAAAAGCACGAGATGCCCGAATCGCGGCGTTCAGGTCAAGCCCTTCGATCACTTCCGGAATCGATGAAAGCGAAAACCCTGTGGCTTGTCCTTCTGGCGAACTTAATTGGCGCAAAGACGCCAGCAAATCGACCAGTTCTTGACCACATTCAGAAAGGAGAACCGACTCCCACAACTGTTCCACAACTTTGATGCGGTGACGCAACAGGAGTTTGGATTGGGATGTAGATGGGATGGTCAATTCCTGATTGGATGAGTGGAGGAGAGAACTCATAGGGTCTGTTGGCAGTAAGACAAGGATGATCCATTGTACGGGGTTAATGCTACCCTGTATAGTTTTATTCTTGACAAATTTCTTCCAGGGAACAGAGGGAACTGGGGAAGCCGGGGGAGACGTTAGCTATTGGCGTTATTTCTGCCTTCTTGCACTAGAAAGAGCCAAGATTATCGGGATCAATGCCTAATTCTCGCAAACGTTGTGCCAATTGCTGGGCGCGTTCTTCGGCAGCGATCGCCTGCTCTTGGGCTAGTCGAGCGAGTTGGGCTTCCTGTTGGGTACGTTCTTCAGCTAATCGAGCGAGTTGGGCTTCCTGTTGGGCACGTTCTTCAGCAGCAATTGCCCGTTGTTCAGCTAATAGCGCTTGTTCTTGGGCAGCAATTGCCCGTTGTTCAGTTAATATCGCTTGTTCATTATCTGTGGGAATCAACTCTCCTGAAGGTGTCATCCATCGCAACCAGCGTCCGTTAATCTCACGAAATCGTCCTGACCATAATCCCAAGCTTAGTCCTAACTCGGGTATCACCAACCGATTATCGGTTAAATTTACCCGTTGATAATTCCCCTCCACTAAATGGAAAATTTGCAGTTCATGAGTATAGCGGCTAAAAATAACGTAGTAGGGGACTCGTAAAATCTTTTCGTAAACCTGCCATTTTGAGGGTGGACTTCCCGCTTGGGGTACTGTGCGTCCCAAATCCTCACCCTCCGTACCCGGAGATAATAACTCCACCACGACAAAAGGACTAATTTGCTCTTGCCAAATCACATAACTTAAGCGCAACTCTCGCTGTTCATACAAGCGCGGAATCCCCACAACGCCAAACCAATCGGGACGCTTGTACCAGTGAGTATGATTCACATCATAATAAAGATTCAAATCGCAGGCAGAAAACACCTGCTCCCAATTCCAATGAGTTGGTTGAAAGGTTAAAAGGAGTAAAAGCGGTTGAAAAAAGTGAAACTCATCGGGCAATCCAGGGTCCTCCGGATTATCACTGGGTAAATCGTACATTGTCGGCAAAGTTTGCCGGGGAGAATCTGGGGGATTAGATTGGGTGGGCAGACGAATCATAATGATGTGAGGGATTAATTGGATTGACACTCCCCCGGCTATAAGATCGCGGGGGATTCTTCCGTCACAGGGAGGTAGAGTTTAGCGTCTTCCAGGACGTGACCTTTACCCTCAGAAAGCTTACCAACCGTGTGTCCCACGGCTACGACTCCTCTAATTTCTATAATGCGAGCGGATGCCACATCCCTATCGGCTGTGTACCCACAATACTGGCATTTGTGTACTCGTTGGGATAGTTTCTTTTTGCCTGTATCCTCTAAGCAGTTGGGGCAAGTCTGACTTGTTCCGGCTGCGGGTACTTTCTGAAAGTACACACCTCGTTTAAAGCAACATTGGGAGAGGATATCTAGGAACTGACCCCACCCTGCATCTAGGCAGTGTTTAGCCAAAAAGCCTCGACCTAACGCTTTCAGGTTGAGTTGTTCAGCAAATATCATATCCGCCCAATCACACAAGTTATGGGCTAATTCCCAATGATAGTTCTTACGGGTGCTGGCTATCCGCTCATGTAGTCGTGACACTTTGGCTTGTGCTTTGGCGCGATTGTTTGACCCTGGACGCTTTTTAGACACCTTCTTTTGCAGCGATTTCAGCTTGCCTTCTAGATGTTTAAAGGGTCTTGGATTAGGAAACGTTCGCCCATTAGACACGGCGGCAAAGTGCATTAATCCGACATCTATTCCCAGTGATGTACCAGTCGGACTGATTTCCGGCACATCTACTTTCCATTGCAGGGTGAGTTGTACATACCAACCGGATGCCCGTCTAACGATTCGTGCTT
>NZ_JAVKEA010000165.1:0-25170 GCF_040221695.1 Coleofasciculus sp. E2-BRE-01
GCAAGTGAAACTGCATTAACATTCAAGTAAAAGTAGCCTAAAGGGGTGACAAGCAGCTCAAAAGCTCGGCAGACAAAGCATTTCACCCCTCTTTCCCTTAAAAAGATGTCAGCTTATTGACAGGTTTATTGATAATGAAAAGGGGAATGAGAATGATAATCACCTGCTTTTCTGAGTATCTTGGTTGTCTTTTTCGGACAAAAAATTAATTTGCGTATATTTTACGCAAATGCAGTTGGGCTGAATCAAAGTGAATTTTTTCAAATTATCTGTAAGGCGTTAAGATTATTTTAATTCATCATTGTCCCTAGGAAAGCCAGCTCAGTTTCCACCCAACAAACAACATCTCACAACATCTCCGTCAGTTTCAGACTGTTGAATAGATAAATATTGAGGTTAAATTCGTCAATAATAGAAGTGTAACTAAATAATTTAATACATATTAATAGACCAAATAGTCAAGAATTTTTAATTAAGTACATGGCTTTTAATCCTTGTTGAAAGTACTGGATTTTAGAGCGATTAAGGTGCATAAGTTTCTCCACCATGACTCGACAAAAATCCCATCCAATCGTCCAAGTTAATCCATAAAGACCCATCCAGAAATTGCTGTGCCGTCTCTGGCTTCTTGCTACCTCTTTGAGACGACAGATATATTTTTGTTGATGTAAACAGCGAGTTTTGTCCCCTTTTAAAGAAGCGATAGTATAAGCCATGGCAATTAACAATACTAAACGATTTAAACGTTCTATGCTTGCCTTAGTTCTTTCTAAGTTATAGCCACCCGTCTTACAATCTTTGAACAAGGATTCTATCCCACTGCGAGATTGATAAACCTGAATCACTTCATCAATACTACTTAAATTGGTTAGAATGAACCAACCCTGTTTTTCACATGAACCTCGATACTTTCGTTTCCAATAAGCGGCTAAATTAAAACGACCAAATCCCTTCTTCTTTGTATAATTAACTCCCGAATGAAATAACTTCATCCCCGGAGTTAAACCCAACTCACTTAGCTGTTGATAGTTGCCTTTCGATTGGCGGATATAAGTATCCTGCTTGATCCGCAAGGCAAAAAATACCTTCTTTTTTTTCAGTAAGCGAGTTCAACACGGCGGAATTCCCGATCCCCGATGAGAACAAGTTCATAACGGGAAAGCAATTTTAAGACCGGACGAATAACCGCAATTTGTTCGGATATATTGCTACTACCCGCCTTATCCAAAAATTGCCAATAGACGGGGAAGGAACGTTTTTTCCAAATCACAGCAACCATTAATAAGTTATTGCTGTACCACTGAGTTCTATCTATTGCTAGAATAACACGACTTCCCAGCGGAATTTGAGTCCTTAATATATATTTAATTATCGGAAACCAAATTAAGGGTAGACTAAGATTGGGAAGAACTAAAAACCTTTGCAGATGTTTTCTCCTACTTTGATAAAGGATGGGTACAGGAAAGATCGCGGCTAATCTTTCAATCTTGACTTGTTTGTGTACTTGAAGCAGCCACAGTGAAATTTCTAGGGTGAGAAGTTGAGACTCACTTAGATAATTCTTAAGGCAACTGTGATAGAATTGTGGTATCATTATTAACTGAGCGGTTGACTTGAATACAGACAGACCACTCTTTTTTACCACAAAACACACCCATTTCTTGTTAATTTTTGGAAAAAGTCAAAAATTTATTTTTTATTGCTTTTACGGGGTGCGATACCTTCCTTCTTACTGAAGTTCAAAGAGCCGAAAAATTGAAACGGTAAACGCCGTGCGACTTTCCGCGATCGCTCGAAAGTGTGCGGAAAGCTTATGGCAGTGTCCTTTCTTGAGAGCTCTGACGTATCGCACGCCGACCCCCAAACCCTGTGACCTGAAGGGGTGATGCTTTTGGGGAACATTTAAGGATTAAAGATAACCAACAGACTCTCTGTGAGTCACCCAGATGATTATCATTCTCATTCCCCTTTTCATTCTCCATAAACCTGTCAATAAGCTACCATCTTTTTGAGGGGAAGAGGGGTGAAATGCTTTGCCTGCCGAGCTTTTGAGCTGCTTGTCACCCCTTCAGAGAGAAGGGTTTGGTGGGTTACGGCGGATAGAACATTTAGCGGTTATTTCCTTGATTAAATATCCGCCTAACCCACCCTACAATTACAATAAAGTAATTAGGGCTTGCTTAAAGCGTTTTCTATCCTGTCTACCATGAATACCCCAGCCCACATCATTATTAATATGCTATGCCTAGGACGTCAGGATACTTCCAGTATTCTTACTCCAGTCATCATCGGTGCATTACTCCCTGATGCCCCGATGTTTGTGTTTTACTTTGTGGAAAAAGTGATTAAGGGGACACCTGAAATGAAAATTTGGCGAGAAGCGTATTACCAAGAAAACTGGCAAAATTTTATTGATGTTTTTAATTCTATTCCCCTAATTGTCTTTGGCTTAGTTCTTACAGGCTGGTTGGGTTCCCAGATTGGTATAGTCTTTTTCTCTAGCATGTTTCTACATATTGTCGGTGATTTTCCTCTGCATCATAATGATGCCCATCGGCATTTTTTCCCGTTTTCCAATTGGCGGTTCCAGAGTCCGGTTTCCTATTGGGACCCGCATCATTATGGCACTATTGTCACTATTCTGGAAATTCTCGCTGTTATTATAAGCTGTGTTGTCCTAGTCCAAAGTTATCAATCGATGACAGGTCGAATTAGTGTCGGGCTAATTGGGATTTCCTATTTAGCCTATTTTATCTATGTTTTTACGGTTTGGGTTTAGAGTTGATAATCAGCCTTACTCTTCTACGCTTTTAATTCACTCAATCACCTCAATCATTGCTGAAAATGCCGCTAGCTTCTGGGTGTCTACGCCACGAATCCCGCGTGAAATTTTAATCCCAGCCCCACGGGAGTGGCGATCCAAATCATTGACAAATGCTTCCATGACTTCCACGGGTTCATCTTCGGCTAACAGTAAGGGTTGACGAGAATCGGCTTTCACGGTTCGGGCAATTTTCTGCACGCCCTTCAGCGCATCCCGCAAGGGTTCCGTACTGGCTAATACTAATAGTTCCACAAAACCAACTCCGTCTAAAATAAAGTGAAAATCATCTTCCGTGGGTGGGTTACTTGGAGGCGGTATAATTAAATGCTGTCCAGGTGTAACTAATGCCGCATCTTCTGGGGCATCCCAATAGGGAAATAACACTACAATATCCCCATTAGAACCGATCGCTAACACGCCGACATAGATGGCTTGACTCTCGTGGTTTTCTACCTCTATCTGAATTTCCGTGTTTTGTTTAAAGCTAGTCTTGGCGATGGTTGTAGGAATCACCCCGGCGTTTTCCGCCGCCCGACTCCCCGCCCGAATCCCTAATCCGCCGCCCGCCACAGGCTGAATCGTCATCGCTACATTTAAGTTAGAGGTATTGCTGTTGAGAACCAGATGCAATATCCGCCCCGCCAGTAACGCCTTTAAACGGGGGCGCAGGCGATTTATACCTGTTGTTACCGACTCTGCCAACATGCCAAAGGAATCGGGAACCGGAATTAATCCCGCCGTAAATATCCCTAAACTGCCCACGGGGGGTAAGGGGTTCATCCCTTGGTGTTGCGCCTGGGGGATAGCCTCATTCGTCATCCGCCCGATAATATAATCCACCACAGCCTCTTGATTCATTGGCACCACCGTTACCCGACTCACCGACTGTAGGGCGGTGCGGGCGGCTGAAATATCCTCTCCCAGTGAGGGATGAAGTCCCACTCGTAAGCTTAAATCAGCCGGAACGCCTCGTACTCGTTCCTGCATTAACATTCCCTCTCCGGGAATCGCCCGCCCCTGCGATCGCATTGTTCCATACCCCACTAAACCAACCCGTGAGGTTTGTTCCACTTCCCCCTGAACTTGTCCCTGTTGATTCATCAACGTAAAAATCGCCCCCTCTTGAAACGCATCCAAGCTTTGAGACGAGACTCCCCCCAACCAAAACTCCACGCGATCGCCCTCTATGTTTCGTACCACAGCTTCAGCAGCTGGGGTTGAAGCGTTCAAAAAGTAAATCGGTTCCTGTTCGCGATCGCTCCCTGGCTTCACTTCATACACTGGATCTTGGATAATACCCGAAGAATTCGCCACATCCTTGGTACTCCGCGCCAGATTCACAAACACTGTACTCAATGGTTCACTCATCGGTTGTTGCCAAAGATATCGCGTCAGCAAATAGGTAAACGCCCCCGCATGAAAATCCCCGAATGGTGCATCCGTCGCCAACTGGTTCCGCGCTGCTGAACCCAACGCCACTCCCTTAGCAATCCCCTGCTGACGCCGTTGCTGAAATTGTTCTGGGGTTAAATTCAACCGCGATAACCACTGCTGCTGATACTCAAACTCCTCCTGACTGGCTTGATCATCCCCACCCCCCTGACGAGATGGAACCGCCCTGACTAAAAAGTTTCCCCGCAATCCTCCCCCAGAATGGCAGCTATCCATGACGACGGTAACGTTTTCGGTGTCCAAGGCGGACATCCACAAAAACAGAGTTCTGCCCATAATATCCCGCACCTTCCCCGCCTCTTGCCCGGTTTCAATCTGACGGTTATTGGGAACTATGGTGCTATTCAAACCATCCGGGTTAATTGGGTTGGGGTCAATCACTCGTGAACCATGTCCAGAGTAGTGAAAAACCACCACATCTCCCGGTTTTGCCTGTTGAATTAAATGGGTTTCCACGGCGTCGATAATGCCTTGACGGGTGGGTTTAATCGGGGTTTCATCCGTCACCCTGAGAATATCCTGGGGATTAAACCCAAAGCGTCGCACCAACAATTCATACTGCAACTCCACATCAGTTAAACATCCCTGTAATGTAGGGATAGGGGCGGGATAATTGTTCACACCCACCAATAGTGCCAATTTGCGGGGAGTGCTTTGGGCGAGAACTTGGGCGTAGCGATTTGCTTGGCGGATTAAGTCCAATTGGCTCAAACCCACAGTAGCGAGAGTTGATCCGGCTATTTGGAGAAAATGACGGCGCTTGAGTTTCGGCATAATCTAAATCGGTCTATGATCGAGCAAGACGGGTATGGGGGGGCTGACGTTTCCCCGCACCGGGAATTCTGACAGACAACTACAGAAAGAGCGATCGCGCTTTTGTTAAAAGTTATAATTCTAACCAATCCGGCAGGTTCTCACCCATCGCCGCTCTGGGATAGAACGTTGTTGATGTATTCCCCTATCTCTGAATTGTTATAGGTTATGCACTTATAATTACGTTCTGTAAATATTTCTCAAATCCTTGCCAACCCCAAAAGACGTAGCTTGCCGGGATAGAGGCGAGTATTACCAATAACGAATGACAAATGACAAATGACAAATGACAAATGACAAATGACAAATGACAAATGACAAATAACGATGAAAAAAGTATTTTTTTTACTGGGAGAACTAAATGACGATGACATGGATTGGATGCTCGCTGTGGGACACCGAAAGGAAATTACCCCAGGAACCATCCTAATTGAGGAAGGTAAACCCATCGATACCCTGCTGATCCTGCTAGAGGGAACGTTATCGGTATCAGTTTCAGCCTTGCAAGGCAAGACAATCGCTCGATTAACCAGTGGTGCGGTTGTTGGGGAAATGTCTTTTGCCGATACTCGTCCGCCCTCGGCTACGGTTCAGGCGGTGGAACCCTCTCTGATTTTATCCATTCCGCGTCATCATCTCCTGGAAAAACTGCAAAAAGACCAAGGATTTGCCTCACGCTTCTATCGTGCGATCGCGATTTTTCTGTCTACTCGATTACGGGGTACGGTGCGATATCTGGGTTATGCCAAAACCGATTGGCTTAAGGACGAGAATGAGACTGAAGAGTTATCCCAAGAAGTCGTTGATAATGTACCCCTTGCCCAAGCCCGATTCGATTGGCTACTGAGGCGTTTGCGAAATAATGACCATGCGGTGCTTCCAGATTGATGGGGACTCCAGGTGCGGGGGGGGTTCCAGGTGCGGGGGAGCGGGGGAGAGATTGTCAACCTATGTATTATCGAATACATCTTTGCTGCAAGCCCCTCCCGATTTAAACTTTAGCCTTTATTCCTTTATTTCTTTTGGCTGGAATTCTCTGGCGTATCAACCTTGGGTACAATGTCAGGACGATCTTTATTTTCCCAACCGGCTGGACGCTTGGAGTTATACCAGGCGATAGAGCCGAGGACAACAGCGGCGATAAAGCCGATCACATAGACCAATGTAAACGAGAATGGAAATTCAGAAGCTTGAGCTGCTCCTGCTTCCATCAATAAATTCAAATACATAGATTCACTCCTTATCCTGTTTTGGCTATCCTATCAAAACTTTCAGGAGTATCTATCACCCCTGAGACCGAATTGCCCTGACAAAGATGTTGGGGAAGCTGGGGAGTTGGGGGAGATGAGGGAGATGGGGGAGATGAGGGAGATGAGGGAGATGAGGGAGATGAGGGAGATGAGGGAGATGAGGGAGATGAGGGAGATGAGGGAGATGAGGGAGATGAGGGCGGGTTTTGAACCAACGTTATCATCAATAGTGAAACGAAAGTCCCTAAACCCGCCCCTACAAATCAGGTTCCCTTGAAGGTTGGGAAGGTTCAATTTTTCCCTATACCCGACACCCGACACCCGACACCCGACACCCGACACCCTGTAGTACCCTCAAGTCTCTTGTCACCCCCTCAGGGTCACAACTTTACTCCTCAGACGCAGGAGGAGCAGTGACTGGTGCAGGTGCAGGTGCAGGTGCCGCCGGAGCGGGTTCAGGTGCAGCTTTGCGAGACGCTGGAGGCGCTGGGGGCGGTGCCACAGGCGCTGGGGCTGGGGCTGGGGCTGGGGCTGGCGGAGCCGAAACCGCTGCAGGTTGAGCTGGGGCTGGTGCTGGGGCTGGTGGAGCGGGTTTGGGTGCAGGTGCAGGTGCTGACCGTCTGGGTGGTGGGTTGCTGGGCGCTGTGTTGCGAACCGGGGCTTGGCGACGGGAGGAACGGGCGGGTGCAGGTTGGCTCCTAGTGTTACTGCGACTACTTCCACCACTGCTTCTGCTGCTACTTGAACGTCGTGGGGAATAACTACGACTGGTGGAACGAGAGGTTGAGCGTCTGGTGGTCGAAGCGCGGCGGCTTGTCCGTCTTCTGCTAGAGTGAGTCTGGTTTGTCTTCTTGGTATAGGTTTTTTTCGGCTCGATTGGTTTGGCTTCAATCGTCCCTTCCCGACCATCGAGTTTATCCGGTCGATCCGGAAAGTCTTCCGCCCTCATATTTTCGACGGCTTCTTCCATGAACTCATGCCAAGCGATGGCGGCGGTGCTACTTGCTCCCCAAGTCGGTTTATTATCATCATTACCCAGCCAAACGCCAGTCACCAGTTGGGGAATATACCCGATGAACCAGAGGTCACGGGCTTCGTCTGAAGTGCCTGTTTTGCCCGCCACGACGCGATCGCGTAACTGAGCGTTTCCCCCTGTCCCCGACGTGACCACATTGCGAAGCATCCAGGTCATAATGGCGGCAGTGTCTTCGTCAATGGCTCGCTCTCTTTGGATCTGTTCTCGATAAATCACCTTACCTTGGCGATCCAGAATGCGGCGAATCCCATGGGGTTGGACATGTACGCCTTGAGTGGCTAAAGTGCCATAAGCACTGGTCAACTCCAGTAAATTCACTTCTGACGCCCCCAATGCCAAGGAATAGGTTTTGTTGAGGGTCGATTCAATGCCCATTTTCTCGGCAATTTCCACCACTGGGTCCCAACCCACCTTGATTAAGGTTTTCACTGCCACAATGTTCACTGAATGGGTGAGAGCATCCCGAATCGAAGTCCAACCGCGAAAGTTTTCACTATAGTTCTTGGGTTCATAACCATCAACGACAAAGGGGGCATCCTGATAACTTTGATAGGGAGAGAACCCTGCAGCGATCGCGGTTGTGTAAACAAATGTTTTAAATGTCGAACCCGGTTGGCGTTGTGCCTGGGTGACGCGGTTAAATTGCTGATCTAAAAACTCCTTACCCCCAACCATGGCTTTGATTTGACCATTACGCGGATCAATTGCCACTAATGCGGCTTGTTCAAACCGTTGGTATTTGCCATAGGTTTCGATTGTCTCTGCCACCGCTGCTTCTGCGGCTACTTGCCACTGCGGATTGAGGGTTGTTTCCACAATCAATCCCTTTTTGCCTAAAACATCGGGGGGAACGTATTTCGGCAGTTCTTGTTGAATATATTCCGTAAAATAAGACGCCTGTCGGTCTAAACGCTTCGGGTTGCTGCGCTTTGTTCGGAGAGGAGTCGCGATCGCGGCGTCTGCTTCCCCTTCGGTAATATACCCATTTTTCTGCATCCGGCGCAGCACCACATTCCGCCGCTCTTGGGCTATTTTTTTGTTAATAAAGGGAGAATACTCGCTCGGTGCGGGTGGCAAGGCTGCCAAGGTTGCCATTTCGGCTAAAGTCAATTCTGTGACGGGTTTACTAAAATACACCCAAGCCGCATCCGCGACACCATACGCCCCAGACCCCAAATACACTAGATTCAAATAGCGCTCCAAGATTTGATCTTTCTCCAAATCCTGCTCAATTTTTTGCGCCATCCGCATTTCTTTGAGCTTACGCCCTAGGGTTTGTTGCTGATCAAAATAGACAATCCGCGCCAACTGCTGGGTGATCGTACTGCCGCCTTCTACCACATCTCTGGCTAACAGATTCGAGAACGCCGCCCGGACAATCCCTTGGTAATCCAGTCCGCTATGATTTTCAAAGCGTTGGTCTTCTATCGAAATAAACGCTTGTTTCAGCCTGTCCGGAATTTCCCATATTTTTAGATTATCGTGAGTCGCTGGTCCAATTTGCTGGAGAATCGTACCATCAGCCGCTTTTACGGTAATCGTCTCATCCCGGATATAGGTCAACACATCATCCGTGGACTCTGGTAAAGTTTCTTCCAGGGCTTGCCAACCCAAACCGAAGGCGATCGCACCGCCACTGATCCCCACCATTCCTATCCCCACCCAAAACTTACGCCGACGATAGATAGGAGGGGGTCCGACAAATGACTTAACCAAGGTACTCGGGATTCCCTTGATCCCATTCATCGTCACCGTTACACCCCGTCGGCATCGTCTCACCAGACCCAAGCCTGGTGACGGTTTTGGTTGGGAGTCTGGTTGAATCTGATCCTCTGAGGCAGCCTGGGTTTCTTGTTCCGTTACTGCCTCCGAATTCAACTGACTTGATGGATCTTCGTGCTTTGGGATAGAATTTGACACTTGAACTCCTCAATTAAACCACAAGCCGCCATGACCTTTTGCTTATTTTAGGGCTTGGGATCAAAATTTGCCGGATGGATGAAGCCAAGCTTCCTTCTCAGTAAAATCCCGATGCGTAAGACTTGGCAATCTAGCGTCATCCTAGCATCGCTTTCGTTGGCGTTGAGGCATCCCAGGGGTTTAATCGATTTTGTCTACCAATGGTTATCATTTTTTCTTTTTAAGCGGTTTAAGTCACTCCAGCGCTCAAATTGTATCTCAACTATTGGAAAAATCCCACCGTACCCAGGAATACTGGGATTGGGGCAAGTTCGCAAACCATGAGGCGATCGCACTTAAAGAGGTAACATCTGGAGAGCCAAACACAGATTACCTAGATAGAATGAGGCTCTCCAGCCGACTTCAGATAGAGTTAATACTATCAGGGGAGATCAAAGCGCACATTTCCCGCCAATTCTTACATCTTCTGGCTATTGAGAACTAACACCTCTGTGAAAGAGCGTGTGACTAAGGGCGCACGTCGGTGCGCCCCTACGGTTTCTTTCCTTCTGTAATATGTTATGTAATGCTCATCTATTTGGCTTCGGGTTGCTACGCGACTACAAGATTGGCGATTCCACTTGATCTTCGGTGGATTTATGTTTGCCATTTTCCTCTGATGCTTGGGTGAATTCTTGAAATAATTCAAAAAAAATATTGAGCGCGGTTTTTTCATCTTCTGAATAAAAGAGGATTATATTAGCCCAGGATTGTCCTGTGCTAATATTAAACTTTTTCTTGATGCAATTGGTAAATTCTACAAATTATTGCTCATGATTGGTTGGGGAAATTCCTAATTCTCGGCGGGCTAGGTTATAGCCTGATAAACAAGAGCGCAGGTTGCTAATATGGGGCTTTCCTAGGTACATTGAAGGTCGTTTTTGAATTTTCTGGATTAGGTCATATAAGTCACTCATTTTCAACCTCTTTATTTTGATTCTCACTTTATTTCAACTCAATTCTCATTAAGATTTAAAAGTCAGTCTCTGTAATTTGGAAATCGCCACCAAAGTCTTTGATGGGACAGTAGAGGTTATTCAGCCAAGCTTTTCGGGAAATGCCCTGGTGGTGATTTCACTCTTTCTCGTTAACCCAACCCTAGCGCGATCGCATGAATTATTTATCCCGTAGGGTGTGTTAGGCGCTGGCTTGGGTTTAGTTAAAAAATTGAGGATTTTCTCGCCGTAACGCACCGTTTTCGGTTGGGATGGTGCGTTACACTTGCGTTTTCACACCCTACAGCGATCGCACTTCATTTCAACCTAATGCAATCACACTTCTTTTTTTACCCATTTATACGACAGAGCCTTGACTTGGGCTAATTTTTTAGGTACTATTTCATCATGGGAAAATGTGCCAGCCTATAGAGTCTATACTCGTCACTTCAAATTCTGTTTATGTCAACGTCTCACTCGGATAAAAAAAAGTCAGTTAAACCTAGGCAACAATCCAATCCTCAATTGCAAGCGATCGCTTACAGCTTAGATAGTCTCGTTCCAGGATTTTATCTTTGGCTAGGTGATCTGAAAATTAGGTTAGGTGGGAGTGAACCGGAAGAAACCTATCCTGGAATTATTCATAGTTGGTGGGGTATAGCACTGGTTCTACCTGGGTATCGGATCTATAGTACCTATCAAGGTAGCTATGACCCTTGATCAGCATGATCTGGATGGCATTGCCAAAATCATGGTGAAAATTCTGCCAACTCCTGAATTTGAAGCGCTTTTAATTGCTGCCGGATATAGTAAGGTGGGTACGGCTCCAGCTAAAGGGAATCGGATTAAAGTTTGGTGGGTTCATACAAGTTTCAGGCGAATAGAAGCAATTTATAGTCCAGATGGGGCAGTTGCTATTACGGCTTATCATGTCACTTGATCGGCGATCACACTCTCTCCCATCAATCCAACCCTAACGCGATCGCGCTCTGTTTATCCTCAATTTTAGGACAGGCAATCGCACTTTTATTTTTACCCATTGATACGACAGAGGGTTGACTTTGGCTAATTTTTTAGGTATTCTTTCATCATGGGAAAATGTGCCAGCCTATAGACTCTATACTGATCACTTCAAAGGCAAACAGCAACAGGAGCGATCGCAAGATTTCCCTGATGGTTATTTATCCTGTGAAAGGAATAGAACGACGATAAAGGATTTGGGGATAATATTGTAGGGGCGCACCGACGTGCGCCCTTGCTGATGTGCGCCCTTAGCCCTTATAAGATATTTGCCCTGACATTACTTGTACCTTGACACAGATATGCTGCGATCGCACGATTATCAGTGTACTGGGTGGGAAGGGGTTAAACCTGGTTATCTGATGGGATGCAGCCAAAGCGCGATCGCATGAATTTATTTATCCCGTAGGGTGCGTTAGGCGCTGGCTTGGGTTAATGTTAAAATTGGGGATTTTTGCGCCGTAACGCACCGTTTTCGGTTAGAGTGGTGCGTTACACTTGCGTTAACACACCCTACAGCGATCGCACTCTCTCCCCTCATCCCAACTCAAAGAGCGATCGCACCCTCTCCCTTCAACCCAATTCAAAGAGCGATCGCCCTCTCTCCCTTCAACCCAAAAGTGATCGCGCTTTTTTCTGGTATACTTTTATCATGGAAAAATGTGTCCGCCTGTAGATAGAGCCTCGCTGCGGTTGGACTAAACATTGGCAACGGATGGGGTAGCAGATGTAACGGATGAACGGTTAGGTTAGAATTGTTGTAACCTAAACGGGACGTGAGGGTACTGGAGGAGGTTCTGTGCAAATTACCATTAATTTACCAGATGAAATTGCCAGCACGATTCAGGAAAAGTGGGATAACTTCCCTCGAAAAGTTGTGGAGTGTTTAGCCATTGAAGCCTATCGTCAGGGAGTGATTACTTCGGCGCAGGTGGGAAGATTGCTCAACCTCTCCTCGCGTTATGAGGTGGATAGTTTTCTCAAGCAAGCTGGAGCCTATTTACACTATGATGAAGCGGATTTTGAGCAGGATTTGATAACGATGGAAAAAATAATGACTCAGGGGAATCCAGAACTTTAATGGCAGTTGTTTCGGATACTTCACCGTTATGCTATCTGGTGCTGATTGATTTGATTGATTTGTTACCAGAGCTATATGATCAGGTGATTATTCCTCACGCTGTACTCTATGAGTTATCTGTACCCCAAGCACCTGAACCCGTTCAAGCTTGGATAGCTCAACCTCCGGTTTGGCTGGAGGTTCAATCCATCGAGAATCAACCCGATGTCGGGCTAATTGACTTAGATTTAGGAGAGCAAGAAGCGATCGCTCTAGCCGAACAACTGGGGGCTGATTTGATTATTGTAGATGATCGGGATGCACGGCAGATGGCTTTGCAGCGTGGGTTAAATGTGATTGGCTTGTTGGGTGTTTTGGGTGTTGCAGCACAGCGAAATTTGGTTAATTTCTCGGTTGCTATTGAGCGCTTGCAGCAGACGACGTTTCGCGTTTCACCTGTTTTGATTGAATCGTTGCTGGAGCGATTTCGGGTTAGGGAGTAGACAATAAGAATAGATGAAAGAATACTGGATTAGTTCGCTTTTACTTCCTTCTAGCCTAAATGCGATCGCACATCCTCCCTTCAACCAAACCCAAAGAGCGATCGCACATTCTCTCCTCAACCCAACTCAAACAGCGATCGCACATCCTCCCTTCAACCCAACTCAAACAGCGATCGCACTTTCTCCCCTCAATCCAACTCAAACAGCGATCGCGCTCTTTCCCCTCAACCAAACCCTAACGCGATCGCGCTTTGTTTATCCTTAATTCTAGGACAGGCGATCGCACTTCTTTTTTTTACCCATTGATACGACAGAGGGTTGACTTTGGCTAATTTTTTAGGTATTATTTCATCATTGGAAAATGTGTCCGCCTATAGACTCTATACTTATCGCTTCCAAAACACAGATTACACGGATTGAATGACACTAAAGAGAAGATTCAATAGTGAAGCACACAGATTGACACAGAGGACTTAATAATTTCGGCTCTTTCAGACTAACTATGATAAATTACTACAAAAAAATCTCCACAATTCTTGCTACGCAAGCATCATGGAGATTCAAAAAAGCAATTTTAATAAAATAGGATTTTTATTTTGTTAGATTCTTTGCTATTTAAGGGTTTAAGCTCATTTAAATTGTTAATTTGCCATAACCAGTCTAAGAGAGCCTCAATTGTCAGCAGGGTGACGCTTTAAACCTTCCTTTGGAATTTTATTTCTTTTATCTTTTATCGTTTCATTCGCATCAAATCCATTATTTCATGCATTATTGTTGCTCTTTTTATGAGTAGTTCTTGGTTTTCTGGATCTTGCTTCAGCTTTTCATTCACCTTTATATTCATGTCTGTAAGTCTATTTATGAGGCGTTTTCTATCTTCTTCATAGAGACTGAATTCCATTTCTTTTGCCTGGTTCTTTACGTCTTTCAGTTCCCTTACAGTTTTTTGGAAATCGCTCTCCACGTCGTCGGGCAATTTTACTTCTTCTTTCATTTCTTTCTTCGTCCATTTTTGCTCCTTACCCTTGTCCCACATCCTGGTATTCCTATCTAATCCCCCTGCCCCGGTATCCCCTGTTCGCGTTATAAGCGCATGCAACTTTTCTGCTGTTTCCAAATAGTTTAATATTCGATCAAATTCATATTGGTTCAGTGATTCTTTTTTTATGTTTATTTGAGGTGGACCGCCAATTTTACGGATATATTGGTACAACTCATCGTACATGAGAGATCGCGGTGTCTTTGTTCTTTGCAGCTTCTTTTCGCCCGATTTCTCTGAGGATTTTTCGGGTGCGTTATTGTAATTCCAATCAGGCTCTTGTCCCGGATCATCTTTGCGTTGGTCGGAACCCGGTCCAAGGGTTATATTTGAATACAAACTTTTCAGTGCATTCACACCTGAGTCACTCGGCAGATCCAGTGTTGACAGTGTTGAGCGCATTTGTTCTTTTTGCTCCTTGCTCATAAGGTTATACACCCACTGTAAGGTACTCTTGGGCAATTTGTGATGACCTGTATCAAATATTGTTGTCGCTTTATTTGCATCTCGAATTGCCTGATCTGCTCTTCCAGTTCGCCAACCAGATCCTTTTGATGGCGAGGCTTCGGGCGCTTGTGGAGATTGAATACGAGTTTGCAAAGCATTAAGTTCGCTGCGGAGTTCTTCCTTATCATTAAGACTGTAGAGCAGTATTCGATGTTCTTCTGATTCAAAAATCTCATCGATTATCTGACTTATATCTTTGTATTCGCTTTTAAGACTATCGAGTAAATTTAGGAGTTCCGTAGCCTCTTTTTTTTCGACCCTCTCCCAGCTATTGCCGTATTTGCCACGATATACGTAACGCTGAACTGGTATCGTGGACACAACTGAAGTGTAAGGGCAATTCAAAAACACTTTTACCGAGTTCTCGCTACTAGCCGATGTTTGAGGAGACCCCTCAATTGCTGCTGAAGGGGTATACTTGAGCTGTAATGCTTTGCTTCCCATTACATCTGCCTCAAGTTCCAACCCTTCGTCATCATTAATCGCGACCTCCTTTGTTTGCGTTGTTGGCTTTACCCGTCCCTGCTTTTGCTGCACCACATGCCACGCCTCATGGGGCAAATGCTGCTCCTGCCCCGGTGCTACATGGATATCCGTACCCTGCGTATATGCCAATGCTTGCAATTGGGCAGGCTTGGAAGAATGGTAGTGGACTTTCACATCATCCATTGATATGCCGGAGAGAGTTTCAATACCAGCTTTCAGCTTATCTGACAATCCAGTTTTGTTTTCCTTTTGCACACCGGAAACACCAATGCCGTCGGCGGACGCATCCATCGGTTCCCCAGTCGCGTGACGCTGCACCTTCTGCGCCGGGAGATGATCCAATGGAGAAGGCTTCCTCTGCCCTACCGACATCGGCTGATGGGTTTCCTTAGCTTGAATCTTCGGCGGCGCATTAATATGATCCACCACCTGACGCGCTACCCTATCCGCTTCCTGTTCATACTGATCCCCCGGTTGCCCAATGGTGAGTTTCGGTTGCAGGGGTGGCAGAGTGCGGGGAACCGATTCGGGGGTTAATAACGTCGAACCCAAGCGTTCCGATGCTTCTCGTTGCGCCCGCATCTGTGCCAATTGTTCCTCATTGCTGCGAGTTGACTCAATTTTGGGTTGGGCGATAACCGGATGGGATTTTGATTGCGCCGGAATGGGCAGGATATCCGATTTTTTCTTCGCGTTGGCGGTTTTTGGGAGGGATTGATGAGTCGCCATAACACTGATTACACTGATTTAGAGGGAGGTTAGAGGTGGGAGTTGGGAGGTTTGTCGCACTGATTCCACAGAGGGGTTAGGGGTGGGTGGCAAAGGTTGGTAAGGATGATTCAAGGGTTGGCAGGCGGATTTAGTTTTCTGTGTACTCTGTGTACCTCACTATTTAAGTCTTCTGTCTGTGTATTCCTCTCTGTGTAATCTGTGTTTTAAACACTGATTTCACGGATTTTTTTTCAGGGTAGGGGTGGGTGGCAAAGGTTGGCAGCACTGATTTCACAGAGGAGTTAGGGGTGGGTGGCAAAGGTTAGTCATACTGATTTTTGGGATAGGTTGGGTTCGGGTTTGTTTCTGCTGTTTTATCACAGTTTTTGGGTCTTCGGGGGGTTTGTAATAAAGCTTTTTTTCCTTGTCTAGATATATTCTTCCTCCACGGCTGTCATGGAGTGGCTAATTGATAATGCGTTTAACTTTGAGACTCGGTTCACCAAAGTTAATCAGTAAACCCAGGCGCAGTTTCGTGGCTTTAAGGTAATTCAGGGTTTGGGCTTCAAATTCCTTAACTAACATCCTTACCGCCTTGGTTTCCACTATTATCTGGTCAAAGCATAAAAAATCCGCATTGTAGGTTCGATTTAACCGCACCCCCTTATAAAAAATCGGTAAGGGACATTCCCGATGATTAGGAATATGCTGCTGGTGAAACTCAATCTCCAACGAATCCTGATACACCACCTCCAAAAACCCCGCCCCTAACTCCCGATGCACCTCCTGTGCCGCGCCAATTATTTGATAGGTCTTCTCCTCATACAAATAACCCATCTTCAACCTCCTGCCTCAAACACTGATTACACCGATTTTCTTAGATTTTACCAGCAGCCTCACGATTGAATAACACAGATTGACACAGACACCTAAACAGCCCCCACCCCAATTTAATCATCCTTACCAACCTGTGTCACCCACCACAAACCTCTCTGTGAAATCAGTGGGACTAACCTTTCACCTCCCCACCCCAATCTCCCTCTAAATCAGCGAAATCAGTGTTACCTCACATCCCAACTAAATCCCAGAAATCAGTATTACCAACCTGTGCCACTCCAGAACCAACTCCTCTGTGAAATCAGTGCTACCAACCTCCCAACTCCCCACCCCTACCATCCCAAAAAAATCAGCGAAATCAGTGTTACCACCCTTGCAATTCCCCTTGACCCGTCGGACGTTCCATCTTCAGACATTCCTGAATCGCCGCCTGCTTAATATGCTTCATCTGCACCGCTTCCCCAGCACCCGCCGCTAAAAACGCCGCATTCATGGCAATCGTCTTAATATTCCCCCCTGCCATGTGTAACTGTCCCAACTTCTTATAATCCAACCCCTCCGTCGGCGTCTGTTGGGGAAACACCCGCCGCCAGATTTCCTGCCGTTGTGCAGCATCGGGATAGGGAAACTTGATAATAAACCGAATCCGACGAATAAACGCCTGATCCAACCCCGTCTGAATATTTGTCGTCAAAATCGCCAATCCCCGATACGTCTCCATTCGTTGCAACAAATAACTCACCTCAATATTGGCATGACGGTCATGGGAATCCTTCACCTCCGAGCGTTTACCAAACAGCGCATCCGCCTCATCAAAGAGCAAAATCGCCCCACACCCTTCCGCGCCATCAAAGATGCGCCGCAGATTCTTCTCCGTCTCGCCAATATACTTACTCACCACCGCACTCAAATCAATGCGATAGACATCCAACCGTAAGGTATTCCCCAATACCTCCGCCGCCAGGGTTTTCCCGGTTCCCGACATCCCCGAAAATAGGGCATTTATTCCCAATCCTCGCTGATTCTTTTGGGCAAATCCCCAGGTTTCATACACCCTTCCCCGTTGCTGCACCTGTACCACAATCTCCCGCAGCATCTGTTTCTCCTTATCCGGTAAAATTAAATCCTCCCATTCGGCTGTTGTCTCTATCCGCACTGCCAAGTCCTGCAACTGGGGACGGGCTTGGGTGCGGCAAATTTCCCAGATGGGACTCTTTGCCACCTCTAAGGTGACAGGTTTCGGCGGTGGGGTTTCGGTTTCCGTTTTGCGAGTCGTTCGGCGTTTGCGCGTGGGTTTGGTTTCGGCTTCGGGTTCAGGTTCAGGTTCAGGAGTAGCTTTGGCGGCTTCCTTGTTGGCAATTTCCTCCTCCAGACTCTTTTGCGCCTGGATACATACCGTATAAATATCCCTGACACTCAGTTGAAACTGAGACACCAACGCTTCAATCTCCGCCTCCAGATGCAGGGCTTTCTCCCCCAACGCCCCTTGCCAAATCGCCTTCTGTTCCTCGGATGTGGGTGGCTGCACTTCCCAGGTAATTAGTGATCGCATTCGTTGTCGCCCACGTTCCCGACGACTGACGATTAAGGGCAGATTAATCGTATCGATCAATTCGGATAACCCAGAGTTCATCCCCTCATCCATCTCATCCCCATCCACCAATAGCACCGCATGACTCAATCGCCATTCCCGTTCACACAACTGCTTAACTAAACTCAGACTTCCCTGCTGAGGCGTCAACGCCGCCACTGATAGGCGATGCAGGTTCAAATTCAACTGACGACAAACCGCCGCCGCGATCGCACTTTTACTCAATCCATCTACCCCCGATAACCCAATCACTGGCAACAATGTCCGGGATGACTCGACCCAAGTTGCCGCAATTTGCGCCACCATCTGCTGATGGGATGGCGGTAAAACAGCATAATCCTGTGCCTCCACCGATAACGGCTGCACTATTCCCCGCAATCGCGAATCAATATAATCCTCCCCCAACAGATAATGAAAAATCCGCTCATCTATCCGCAAGGGACATTTAAGCCGACTCGTCCCCTCCCCCACCTCAATCAACCGCCACCAGAGCAACGGCGCATCCGGACGTAAGGCAGCTAAATTCGGCTCTACCGAAAGCGCCCAGGCTAAACCAAAGGTGGGATAAGTCTGGTGCGCCTCCCCCTGTGCCTCAGCAGATAACGCCCCCCACTGCTCATCCAATTCCATCCCGGCACAGAGGATCAATACATCCCGCTCAAACACTGATAACCGGAAGATCTGACAGAGTTGAGTCAACGCCGAGGGTGGTGCATCCTCTTCCTCCTCAGGTGGCGCGATCGCGATCGGTTCCGTCTCTTTTCCCTGACGCTGTTCTATCCGACCAATCAGCGCCTGTCGTACCTGTGCGATCGCATTCATCAGATCACGACGACTATTGGCTACATACCAATTTATAGTTGTTGTATCCTTTGCTACAGACATAGTTTTGGCTTTTCTTACGGTTGTTTAGGCTAAACCTGTCACGTTCTGATAATTCAAACTATTCTTTTCCAAAAAAAGGTTTGAATATTTAAATCTGTTTGATGTCTTAACACAACATCATAATTGTTCGTTTTTTACTCTGTTTCCGGAATAATCTACGAAATTTCAGTGAATTCAGCCATTGTGAGACGGATGTGCGGTTTTCAGGTATATTATCTATGGTGGGTATTTTGTGGACAAAAATAATTCCAAGCTAGCTAAACCCCTTGCATCGTGGTAAAACATTGTATAAGTTCTGGTTTTCGTCTCCCGTCCAATATTTCCTTGGACATAAGTATTTTGTTAAACTTACGATAAAAATCATTACAAGGTCTTGACAATAACACAGATTACACAGATCGATTGAATGGCACAGACAGAACATTGAATAGTGAGGGACACAGATTGACACAGAAAACTAAATAATTTCCCCACAATCATCTTTTTATCTTTTGCCTCCCCAGAACTAACGCTTCTGTGAAATCAGTGCGATTAACCCCCAAACACTCCACCCTTACCCTCTCCAAAAATCAGTGAAATCAGTGTGCCAGATTCTTACAATAGAAAGGCACAAACCTCATTGCCTCAAACGCTGCTTGTGACTGCTTCTGCCTTTACCGCTGAACGCCTACTCTTTACACCGACTACCCCGGAAATCGATGCTATCCCCACCATCTTTGCCTTTCCCAATGACTACACCGTAGGCATCACCAGCCTAGGCTATCAAGTTGTTTGGGCAACCCTAGCCGAGCGATCTGACTTACAAGTAAGTCGCTTGTTTACCGATTGTCATGAACCGTTGCCCAGACAGCCCGAATTACTCGGCTTCTCAATATCATGGGAACTCGATTATGTCAACATATTGACCCTACTAGAATCCTTAGAGATTCCGGTACGATCCGCGCAACGGGACGATCGCCATCCCCTCGTGTTTGGTGGCGGACCCGTACTCACCGCAAACCCAGAACCCTTTGCCGATTTCTTTGATGTGATCTTGTTAGGGGATGGGGAAACCCTATTAGGGGATTTCATTGACGCTTATAAACAGGTTTGCCACGCCAATAGAACCGAGAAATTGCGGCGATTAGCCCAAGTTCCAGGGATATATGTTCCCAGTCTGTATACGGTAACCTATCAGGATCAAACAGGCGCGATCGCATCCATTCAACCTGTTGATTCCCAGATTCCCGCCACCGTCACCAAGCAAACCTATCGTGGCAATACTCTATCCGCCTCCACCGTTGTCACCGAAAAAGCCGCTTGGGAAAATATTTACATGGTGGAAGTGGTACGCAGTTGCCCAGAAATGTGCCGCTTCTGTTTAGCCAGTTATTTAACCTTGCCCTTTCGCACGCCGAGTGCAACGGATTCATTGATTCCAGCGATTGAACGCGGATTGACGGTAACTAAGCGGATTGGCTTACTCGGGGCGTCGGTGACTCAACATCCAGAGTTTGAGGTATTGCTGGATTATCTGGCACAACCAGACTATGATGATGTCCGCTTGAGCATTGCCTCAGTACGAACCAATACCGTTACGCCCAAGCTAGCCGAAACCTTGTCGAAACGGGACACGCGATCGATTACCATTGCCGTGGAAAGTGGTTCGGAACGATTACGGCAAATTATTAATAAGAAATTGAATAATCAGGAGATCATCCAGGCGGCAATTAATGCCAAGGCTGGAGGATTAAAGGCACTCAAGCTGTATGGGATGGTGGGTGTTCCCGGCGAAGAAATGTCTGATGTGGAACAAACCGTAGCCATGATGCAGGCGATCAAAAAAGCCGCCCCAGGTTTACGCTTAACCCTAGGATGCAGTACATTTGTACCCAAAGCCCATACACCTTTTCAATGGTTTGGCGTGAATCCCTCTGCCCAGAAGCGGTTGAAGTATTTACAGAAAACCTTGCGATCGCAGGGGATTGACTTTCGCCCGGAAAGCTATAATTGGTCAGTGATTCAGGCGCTAATATCTAGAGGCGATCGCCGATTGTCGGAGTTGTTAGAATTAACACGGCATTATGGCGACTCCGTGGGCAGTTTTCGGCGGGCGTTTAAGCAATTAAAAGGCAAGTTGCCAGAATTGGATTTTTATGTGCATGACAATTGGTCAACAGAGCAAATATTGCCTTGGAGTCATTTACAAGGATCTTTACCTCAAGGTACATTAATAAAACATTTGGATGCGGCGATGTCTATTAGTTATTAGTCATACTCGCTTGCGCGAGAAGCAAGCTACGTCCTTTGTCCTTTGTCATAAGTCCTTCGATAACTCATGCAAGATTTAAAAGCAGAACTCGCCCAATCTGTCGATGAAGCCGCCTGGGATTGGCTGGTTCCTCACGCTAAACGAGATGTTGTGATCGTGGTGAAGCCAGAGTTAGATCTACTTGATGTTGGAGTCGCGATCGCGAATGATGATACCTTGTCTGTCCAGTCTTGGATTAGTCACCAACAGCTTCACAAACCGTTTGCGAATCAATTAGCCGATTGGAATAGCGATCAAAGTAAACGTTTTCAAGCTTTGATTGTACAGCCCTATGTTTTAGTGCAAGAACTCGCCGCCTAAAACATTGCCCAATAAGCGGTTATGGTTATGTTCCCAACCTGCCATGGAACGTCTGTACCAAGCCATTGTAGGGGCGGGTTTAGGCACAACTGTAGGGGCGGGTTTAGGGAATCAATTCAGCACGTCACCGATAACCGAACAACAAAACCCGCCCTCCTCACCGATAACCGAACAACAAAACCCGCCCTCCTCACCGATAACCGAACAACAAAACCCGCCCTCCCCACCGATAAATGAACTCTCATAAGTTCTATTTTTTCAGGAAATTCGATGTCTGACCCAGAGTAGCGCCAGTATGTCCAGTCGTCACCCATAATAACGCTCTTGCACCATCCCGCAGGGATTTCTCAATCGGTTCCGGATCACGTCCTAACGACACAGGGACAGGTTTAAGGGTGATCCCGCGACTGCCAAACACAATTTCACCAATTACCCGCGCCCGCAGCATGTGATCATCTGCCGTAATCAAATAGACACCATCGATTCCTTGGGCTTTCAACTCATCCACCAACGTCGTAAAGTTGGTTACCGTATCGGTAGCGCGGCGATCAATATGCAGGTGGTTACGGGGGATTCCCGCCTTGGCGAATACCTTTTCGGTGTACCAAGACGGACTACCCGACGATACCCAGATGTGGAGATCAGGGTGCTGCTGGGCGAAATCAGCCGCAAACAGTTCTCGTTCTTCTTCTCCCCCTAAAACCAAAATAGCTTCTGGCTGGATCAAATAACTTTGAATTTGCTTATAGCCACACAATAGCGAAACCGCCAAAATCGGCATCAACCAGGACAGTAATCTAACCTTAGAGCGCCGCGATCGCGAAAACAAGTATCGCCGTTGACGCACAGAAATCCTCAAAAGCATGAATAAACAGATGAATCAGGTGGTATCAAGGAGGAGCGCTCGTTTGGGCGGAACCTGGAAATCCCCCCTACATCGCAAGATACCAGTCTAAAGGTACGCTTAACCGCAATGCAATCCATTACTGGAAAAGTTCCACGATCCCCTCAAAACTTTCCACTCTAACTCTCTGTTAGTCCGTACAGATTTTGATACTCTCCAGACGCGCCATGGCGCGTCTCTACATGCTCCTAGAGCAATCTCAGCCGAAAACTTTTCGGTCTACTGATATTCTCTTACTGACGGGACTGGCCGGATTCGAACCGGCGACCTAGCGCTTCAGATTGGTGTGAGTTTCCTCACTCTCTGGACTATCCCTTCACCTTGGGCGTATCGCCTTTAGGTGGTAGCCGTTCTGTTTAAGGATGTTTGTACTTTATAGAGCATACTGTCGTGGATGTAAGGACGAATGAACGCTAAAAACCGTTTTCCTTCCTTCGTTCCCATTCGCAGACGGTAAAGACCTTTGGCTTTACTCAGCCCCCACTTAAATCCCCAAACCTCGGCAAAATAAGCAACAATGATCTCATTTTGTTCTTTAGAGAGATAAGTATTCAGCTTAAGCGTTAAAGCATGAACCTTTCCGTCTTTTTTCTGGAAGGACTTAGACCCATCATCCATAAACCAAATCGCTATTCCCTGGGGGGTTAAGACATTTAGGAACGTTCGCGTGATTGTTTTCGTTCCCGCTTGATAAAGCCTCTTAACTAAAACCCGTGTCAGGGGAATCAACTTTGGTTCTAGGCGAATCTGCTCATAGCCCTTTGTTGTAATCCAGCGTCGGATACTGACTGATTTTCCGGTTATTTGTTCGAGAAGCTCTTGCTTAAATAAGAGATACTCCTCATACTTCGATGAATTCTGGATAAAGAAATTGTTTTGATTTCTTTTTCCATCACCTAATAACAGTCCAGCCAGAATACCGCGTTGCTCTACTTTCGATGAGACATTGTAGTCCATCTTTTATTGGTATCCTTAAACCAGTCTCTGCACCTTCCGATTCGTTTTTAGAGTGGAGTTTTGCCAGATTGACTTAAACTCAAACGAATCGGCTTGGCTCAAGATTACCGTATCTGGGATCAGACTTAGGCTTCCTTGAATTTGACTACATTCACTCGTCAGGTTTCCCTAGCGGTGCCCGATTTTTCAGGAGGCGCTTGCTCTATCCATCTGAGCCACAGCCCCATTTCAACTTGACTATTATACCCAATCCTTTCTCTCTAGTCTTGCCTGATCCCCAACTTCAGCAAAAAATTGTCATTTGTCATTTGTCATTTGTCATTCGTCATTCGTTTACTCCCTCATCTTCCCCAGCTCCCTCTGCTCCCCCAGCTCCCTCTGCTCCCCCAGCTACTAGGAAATCCAGGGCAATTTCGCCTCACCTATCCAAGCCTGATCCCACGGTTCCCCACCCACCTCTAATCCGCAAAGTGAGCTATGGGCTTTAAGAATCGTTTTCGCGGTTCCTCCCTGGCGTTCTCGCAATTCCAGCGTCAGCTCACCCTGCATGGTATCACGACAAATAAAGATTAAACCTTGTTCCGTTGGGGCGCGGAGGGGAGTACCGGGTAAATTTGTTGTACTTGTCAACTCGATCTCATAGTCAGCATTGTGGGCTTGCATTTGCCAGCTTCCCCACGGTTGAATCTGCCAGCGCACTGCTGAATTCCAGGGGACAAATTCATAAAATTTGCCGTGATAGTGGATACCAATTAATGCGGCGGATTCCATCCACCACAGCACTCCTCGCCTACCGCCCCCCGCCGTGAGTGCTAAGTCGGGTTCATTATCAAAACTGTTGCAATTGAGCCAAAACCACTTTTGCGGAAACGAACGCCCCCAGTTCTTTTCACCGTAAGCCGGAGCATTGGTAAACTCGTAGCGTTGACCATTCCATTCAATCCAACCCGTCGCCCAGCCGTGAGCCATTAAAATCTGCCAACCGGGTTCAAATATCTGAAAGGACGATAACCAGCCGGCTGTGGATTGCTGAGGCGCGTTGTTACTCGCCCAACCATAGATGGGTTGAATTTGATAGCGCCAATGACAGTAATCCCCCGTGGCGGGATCGCTAATTTTACCTTGATTCCAGGTGGCGGTGGCTTGATACCCTTGCTGGATGTGATTGTCAAAGGTTAGGGGATCTAGATATTTGGCGGGCATTGCTAAGTCCGTTTTGCCCCAATGTCCTAGGGCTAATGATGAGGGAGATGCCCAAAATTGCTTAACATCGGGAAAAGTCCGGCAGAGGTAGCCATCCTCAGGACCCAAAACTTGAGCCGAGCCACCACTGTGGGGTTGACCGCCAATGGGATCTTCAATGGAATACATGAAGCCAAAGGTCTGACCCCAATCGGGTAAGGTGACTCGATAGTACCATCCTTCAAAGAAGCGAGAACTACTTCCATCCCAGTGATAGCCGCTATGGGGGGTTTGCAGGAGATTGGCATTCATTCGTTGAGGTAAGGTGAAAGGGGGCAGAGGGAGATGAGGGAGATGAGGGAGATGGGGGAGATGAGGGAGATGGGGGAGATGGGGGAGATAGGGGAGATGAGGGAGATGGGGGAGATGGGGGAGATGGGGGAGATGAGGGAGATAGGGGAGAATTTACAAATGACGAATGACGAATGACGAATGACGAATGACGAATGACGAATGACGAATGACGAATGACGAATGACGAATGACGAATGACGAATGACGAATGACGAATGACGAATGACGAATGACGATAAAAACTTTACCAAAAC
>NZ_JAVKEA010000166.1:0-9991 GCF_040221695.1 Coleofasciculus sp. E2-BRE-01
ACTGTCTCAGGCAAGACCTATTTGGGGAAAAGAGCCTGGGCGCACTCGCCGATGTGACTGAATTTCCTTTCCCACGTTACTTTGGAAAGGCTCGTACACCCAGGCTAATTGATGAGCTAAACACAGACCTGAATTCTTACACAAAACCAGCGTAAAAATTGGTCTAAATTCCCTAAAAGCTGACTATCTGCCCGTTGTAAACTTAAGGGGATAGCATGATACCCTTGTTCTTTAGCATGATGCAGAATTCGCGCCATTAACGAGGTTTTTCCCATCTGTCGGGGCGCTTTAATCCGAATCAAGCTACCCGGTTGTAAAATTTCTTGACAACAATCGGTTTCTATTGGCAAACGCTCTACATATAACCCGGATTTGAGTGAAACCGCCCCTCCGGGTTCCCGTTGTAATTCCGGTTCCGCTACAGGTAACGGGGGAAAATCGGGACTGGCTATTGCAGGTGCAGCGGGTTCTGGAGTCTCCACAGAGGGAGCCACCCAAGGTTCTCCCCCATCTTGGGATATCAGCGCCAATAGTTCCTGCACAATCACTGGTGTATCGTCAGGAGAATGCCATTCCCGTTGCTGAATGCGCTGTAAATACCCGCGCAGGTCATAATTTAACGGGGAATCCATGGGAAAGTTGACCCGAATCGGCAGAATCACGGGTTTCTTTTCTTCCCGTCTATCCCGCAATTCCCTCGCCCGTCGCACTTCCTCTGTGACCATTTCACTGGTTGCCGATTGGGAGGATAATAAGAGGAGGAAATAATCACATTGCTCTAATTCCTGGTCAATCCGTTCCGCCCAATTTTCCCCTAAACGAATACTGGCTCCCGCCATAAACGGTTCATGTCCAGCCGTTTTCAAGGCTTCATAGAATTGCTGGGCTAAACTGACATCGGGATCACGGCTGCGGTAGCTGATAAAGATTTTGGCAGTTTTAGGCGAAGGGGAGGCGATAGGATGAGGAGGTGTTGGGGTTAAGAGTTCCTGGAGGGTTGACCATTTTTCGCTGATTGTACTGAGTGGTAAAGCCAGCGCCCCTTGGCTATGGTCAAATACGGCAATTAATCCAATCACCGCCTGAGTTTCCGCATCAAATACAGGTGAACCACTATAGCCTCCCTGCACCCGTTGAGCATCTGCCATTACCCGCAGCCTCAGCATGGGTAAATTGCCAAAATTGGCTTGGGGATTGATATCGGTAATCGCCCCATCAATCGAAGCGCCTTCTGGAAAATCTGGACGCCCATAACCGATACTTAAGAAGCGATGCATCGGTGTGACGGAGAGGGACAACGGAACGCCTTCTCCCTGATACCCAGTTATCTGCAAGACGGCAAAATCATCCTGGCGACTGTCTCCCAGATATACCAAGGATACCGATTTCCCCTGCACTCGTACTTGTTCCCAGCCACCAGCCGCTTCCACCACATGGGCGCAGGTGAGAAAATACCCGTCAGACGAGAAAAAAAACCCCGTCCCTCGGATAATACCATCCTCAGCCGCCGCGATCGCAACTGTCGCCCGTTTTACATCTTCCCAACTCATCAGGCTTGATTACCGTTTATCCATCTTCCAACTCACTTTAACCTTAAGCGTTGCGCTTCCCGAAGATTCCACCAGATACACATTGCCTTTGGCAGTAAAATTAATCCCAAATTCCACTTCCGCATCCGTAGCTTGGGTTTCTCTGTGTAATTCTTGAAAGGCTTTCGTCAACGGGCGACAACCGCGTACAATTAACGCCTGAATTACATTAAAGCTGCGATCAAGTTTCTTAATTGGCGATTCTCCGGGCGTTGCTACCTGACCCACGGCGGATTCTGGCACGTCTACTGCTACCAGAATTGTACCGCCATCGTCTGTATCCAGTTCCAAAAGTTGCTGCGCCATATTTCATCCCTTAGTATTGCTTTTCGCTAGTCTATTATCTGGAGTTAAGACCTGCACATAAATGCTATACGCTGTACTAAGAAATGTAAACAAACCTCAAGCTTTTACTGTTGCCTAATCTCAACCGTTAACTTTAATTGATCCCACCTACTTAACCATTCCCCAATCAATCTCCAGAAATATGAACCACAACTTCTCGATTGTGTCGATATTGTCGATGCTCCCAAATATAAATCCCTTGCCACGTTCCTAACATCAATCTGCCATTGCCAATGGGAATCTGTTCTGAGGTTTTGGTTAAAGCCGTCCGGATATGGGCGGGCATATCATCGGGTCCTTCGGTATCGTGGATGTAACTGCCATCTTCTGGTACTAATTTGGCAAAGAAATTTGATAAATCTGTCAGTACATCGGGGTCGGCATTTTCTTGAATCACCAGACTGGCTGACGTGTGGCGCAAAAATACGGTACAAAGTCCGGTGTCAATTCCTGACTCCTCAACGATGTCTTTGATGTTTGAGGTGATGCGGGTAAAGGATTTTGCGGTTGTCTTAATTGTAAATTTCTGTTGATAATGGGTCATTGATTCATTAAATTAGGACATAGATTCTCAAGTCTAGGCTAGAAGGCTAACCTAGTTGCTTGAGTTCGTGGTCTTCGTGGTCTTCATCTTCGGGAAATTCTTCAGTATCTTCCTCATCGTCTTCTTCGCGATCGCCAATTCCTAATTTCTCTGACAGGTGGGCGACTAAAGGGTCTTCCTCATCTACGTTTTCGACTTCATCATATTCGTCTTCCACGTTAATGTCGGGTGCTTCAGATTCTATCTCGGCGGATTCTACCTGTTCTAACGTTTCCAACGCTTCTGTTTCATCGGATTCTTGATCACATTCATTAATTACTGATGTTTCGACGCACTCAGTCACCACCTCTACCAATTCTGTCTCATCTGCCTCATCTGTCTCATCTGTGTCATCCTCAATGTCATCCTCCAATTCCTCTGGAGTGTCAGCCATAACCTGTTCAGAACCGTCTATCTCATCAGTATCTGCTACCTCATCGGTATCTAATACCCCCGATTCATCTAGCTGTTCTACCTGAGGATCACGCCAAGGAGAATCATAACGATTCCACGGTAGAATTGGCTTGTTGGGCAGGTTGCGCGTCAACACCGTGATGTTGTCTGCGTCGGGTTCTGGTAAATTTAACCGTTTCCCAGAAGAGTTTTTGTGAACGTGTTGAGAAGTCATAATCGCAAGACCTAGCCAAAACTACTCAGGTCAATCAACGGCACGAAGTAAATCCCTACAACATGCAGGGTAATAACCAAGGCTAACCCCCAGGTCACATAGGCAGAATATTGTAAGGATGATGAGACATCCTCCAATCGCTGCTTGTTTGCATTATAGGTCTCTACTAGGTTAACAATCATTCGCAGTTGATATTCATCTGGCGACAGGACGAGATAACGTTCCAAAAATTTCTTATCGCCTAAATTGGGGCTAACGGCTAACTGGCGCGGTAGGAAGGCGTTGATCAGCAGAGTAAAATTTACCAGAAATCCGAAAAGTTCGGCAAGGCTAAACCCGTTGGGAAAGAATAATAACCGTGATATGGTTAAGCTAGTGAACAAAGCGCCGTTGGTAACAAATAAGATATTTAGCTTCGTGGTTAAGGTTTGGCTTTGCTCCCGTTGCTGATCAATGACCAAGCGGACATCATGAGCGGCTAATTCCAGGGTAGACGATGTGGAACTCTCTTTACCCTCTTTTTTCTGGTCTGAGGGTTTGGTCGTCTTCGTGGTTTTCGTCGTCTTGGCTGTTTTAGTCTTAGTCGCCTCTGGGGTTTTAGGGGGTTGGGCAGGTTTGACGGTTTCAGGGGGTTCTGAACCTTTCTGGTTTTTTGCGGTTTCGGTTGTCTTGGGCGTTTTAGCTGTCTTCGCCCTCTCTGTAGTCTCTGGCGTTTTCGGTTTGTCTAGGGTTTCAGTGGCTTCTGGACTATTGCTTGTCTTGGGCGTTTCTGATGTATCTACAGTTTTCGAGGTAGGTGCGGTTTTGTCTAGCAGGGAATTCACAGTAGCTATCATGTCAGGTTAGAGAACGGGATGAGTGAGTTTGTAAATAATGGACAACAGCTTGCGCGATCGCGTCAGCCCCATCTTTGGCGATAGGCTGGGATTGTCTGGGAGGATTGAGAGATTGGTGTAAAAATTCCCAGTGACCTAAGAAAAATTCTTTGGGGGTCACAATTTGATGGTACGCATAATTTTGAATACCTTCCAGTAGGAAGGAAGATTCGGCAAAATCTTCGCGGGTGAGGGAAACGATGGGAATGTCTAGACGTAGTGCTTCGGCGAAGGTACTGTATCCCGGTTTAGATACCACTCGTCCACACAAGGGCATCATATCCACAGGGCGATAGTCTCGACCCAAAATTTTCACTAAATTGGGTAAATCCGGGGCATTGGGATCAAAGGTGATAAATTGCCAGTCGGGAAACTGGGACAGCGTGTTGTAGGGAATTTGCTGTAAACTAAGTCCACCAAAGGTGAGTAATACTGTTTTCTCTGGGGGTGAGGTTAAACCCAGCCTTTCCCGCAACTGGCTGACTGGATAACTGGGTGTCCCACCTGTGAGTCCTACATCGGTGATATGGGGGAATGCTGTCATCGGTTCGTGTAAGGGGAGACGAAACAAGCGATCGCAGACGCTGTAACACTCACCAATCCAATCGGCAATCTCGACAAATTCTCCACCCCATGTCCGGTAAATAAAGTCCCAGCCGAAGTTACTCATCATCCAACCGGGAATCCCTGCTGTTTTAGCGATTTTGGCAGCTAAGGGAGGAATATCCGCTAGCACAAGTCCGACACGATTGGTTTGGATAAAATTAACTTCACCGGCAATTATTGAATTTTCTGAGGCACGAATTTGCTTGAGTTTTGCCAATGTCGCCGCCTTATCCATAGTTAAGCTATCCGACTGAATCACGCCAATATCAAAGGCGCGGGGGCGATGAATAAAATCTCCGGGAATATAAGAGTCTAATAACCAACGTGGGGCTGTGGTTACTAAAATTAGTAGGATGTCTGGACAGAGATTTTGGATGGCGGCGGCGGCACAAGCCGCACGAACCGCATGACCAAAGCCATGGTTGGTGATCGCGATGTATACGGTAGGTCGAGACATGCTTAGGTGTTCAAAAATAGGGAACAGGGAACAGGGAACAGGGAACAGGGAACAGGGAACAGGGAACAGGGAACAGACAATCTGTAATTTAGAAGTGTCTTCGCTTAATGGATTCCGTTATTTATTTTATCGGTGTTTTTTGTTGGCTTTTTTTGGTGATCGAGATAATTTATAATTTTTTTAAAATTCTTATAATTCTGTATAATTGCTTTGAGAAAACAAGTTGAAGTCAGCAGAACATCTGATGCAATTGCCATAATTCACAAGAAGGCAGGGTAATCTCTGGCGAAAAGAAAATAACCCAGTTTAGGCGACCTTTCCGGGGTGGCGAGTTTTGTCCTGAATCCACAAGACAATTTCTGTAAAACAAGACAACACCCTTGGAAGGATTTAAGACTGTGACAGCCAAACTGAACGCGAATGGTCGTTATCAAAATTTACATCCTGCTAATAAATGTTACACAAGGGAACATCAACCTGTTCCGCAAACGTTAGATAAAAAAAGCAATAGCCGCCTGAACTCATCTCTACAGAATGTTTCTAGCCTTGCCCTCTATAGCGTAGCGGCATTTGCTGTCCCAGGTTTTTCCCATCCCGCTTGGGCAACGTCTTCAGTGAAGACAACCTATCAGCCTGATATTGCTGTCCCAACCCCAATTGAACCCAATGAAACCCAGGCAGGATCATCAGTAACATCAACAACTAGCGCTCAAGCTGTTGCCTCACCAGAATCTATTATTGTCCAGGAATTTACGCCAGAATCGAAGGCAGAGGGCAGAAATGGGGAAATGGAAAGACGGGAAGAATTTCCTAGTCACCAGTTACCGATCGCTCATCACCAATCTCCCATTGAGGAAAATCGAGTCAGGCTGGAGTTTTCCGGGGAATCTGAATTAACCTTGCCCACTCTAGACACATCTGAGTTGGAGATGGCATCGCCAGAATTAGAACATCCCGACCAAATTGTGCCAATCGTGGTGAGTGCTAGACAGACAGGGGAAAATCGCCAACCTAGAGTGGAAAAAGACACACGAGATGATCCTGATGTCAATACCTTTGCCATAGACAGGGAAAATCACGCAGACAAGGAGGATAAGGAAAACAGACAACCTGTTACCCTTAATCCGAAAAAGCCCTGTAGTGCGACTCAACAAACAATGTTGGCACAAGCACCCAATCAACGGACACAACCCGCACTCTGTCGGGACGTTAACCGCTTGCAAGAAGAGTTGCGATCGCTAGAAAATATAGACACTCAAGAACCATTACGTGCCTCCCCAGCTTTGAGTATTGTTATTCCTACAGCTTATGGCGCTCATCGCAATACAGGGTTTGTTAGCGCTACCTATCAAGAACGCACCCGCTATAGTGATGTTGATGATGGGGCGCTAGGCATTGGCATTGGGTTGGGTGATGCTGAAAAGTCTGTGGGGGTAGAACTTTCATACGCACTGGCTAGTTTCGGGTCTAATCGAGATTTTGGCAGTGGTGGTTTTAACGCTAAAGTGCATCGTCGCTTACCCCAAGGTTGGGCAGTTGCAGCGGGTTGGAATGGTTTGATTAACCTGGGTGATGATAATGACTTTGAGAATTCCGTTTATGGCGTGGTGAGTAAGATTATTCGGACGCGAGAGGATATTAATCAACCCTTTAGTCGTGTGGCGATAACGGCGGGAATCGGTAATGGACAGTTTCGCACGGAGGAGGCGGTAGAGGATGATAATGGCACGATTAATGTGTTTGGTAACGTTGCGGTGCGGGTGGCTGAACCTGTGAGTTTAATTGCTGAATGGACGGGACAAGATTTGGGTGTAGGTGTGTCTATTGCTCCCTTTAAAAATATCCCGTTGGTGATTACCCCAGCATTGCGAGATATTGCGGGGGCTGGAGATGGGGCGCGATTTGTTTTGGGTGCAGGGTTCGCGTTTAAGTTTTGAGTATGTAGGGGCAGGTTTAGGGACTTTCTTTTCGCTGTTGATGATAACGTTTGTGCAAAATCCGCCCTGACGTAGGGGCGGGTTTAGGGACTTTCTTTTTGCATTGATGATAACGTTTGTGCAAAACCCGCCCTGACTAAGTGTTGAGTGTTGTATAAATTGGAATATGGAGTAACTTTGATGAAAGTAAAGCAACGGATAGTTTGGACAATAACAACGTTAGTCATGGGTACTGGGTTAATTACAACGTCTACCAATGCTCAACCCCCCAACCAATCAGATATTACCGGAACGAATATCTGGAATAATACTGCACCTATTTTTGATCAAGATGGCGAATTAGATCCAGCTATATTAGAGAATGCCCGTCGTCTGGATCAAGCCTTAGAAGAAGCGGCTGAGGGTTGCTGTAATGCAGTTCAACCAGAGGCTCCGCGTCGATTTGCTAGAGAACCGGGAAATCCGAATCCGGCTTGTGTAGATTGTCTAGAGTTGAATCGTTTAGTTGAGGAAACCGAGATATTTTTGGATGAAGTCAATCGCACTCAGGGAGCGCGAGTTAACGCCAGTCGTAATCGTCTTTGGTAGAGAAGGGGAATCGGATTCTCTTGCTCCCCTCTTGCTCCCCTCTTGCTCCCCTCTCCCAAGCTTGGGAGAGGGGCTGGGGGTGAGGGCTGGCTTGGGAGAGGGGCTGGGGGTGAGGGGTTGAGCTTAAGTTGACACGGATGACCGAAAATCCGCCCCGACACAAAACCATATACTCCCCAGCTTCCCCGTTCAAACCTGAAAATCCGGGTCAGAGTTAGCGGAGAAAATGCGATCGCGTCCTAAGGCTTTGGCTTTGTAGAGAGCGCGATCGGCAAGTTGGACTAATTCACTGGACGAAAGTTGATGGGATGGAGTCGTTGTAGCGATTCCTAAACTGAGCGTTACCCAGGGATGAATCGGAGATTTGGCATGGGGACGTTTGAGTTTATCCATTTGGTAGCGGATTTTTTGAGCAACGATAAAAGCGCCTGGATTATCTGTATTGGAAAGAATCACGACAAATTCTTCACCACCATAGCGAGCGACTAAATCACTCGGTCGTTGAGCCGCTTGGCAGATGGCTTCAGCAACTTCTTTTAAACAATTATCTCCCACCCAATGACCGTAGGTATCGTTGTAGGCTTTAAAAAAGTCAATATCACACAAGATTAAGGATAGAGGCGTTAAGTTACGTCTAGAACAGATTAATTCCTCGGCTAAGACTTGATCGAAACGGCGGCGATTGGCAATTCCGGTTAAACTGTCTATTTTGACCAGTTTCTGTAGGTGTTGGTTATCTGTCTTTACCTTTTGATAAAGTTCTGACTGTTGAATTGCAATAGACACCTGTTTGACTAACTGGTTTAAACAATCAATTTCCCAAGTTTTCCATTGACGCTTAGGGGTACAATGATGAGCGATAATTATCCCCCATAATCGATGGTAAACAGGAGACTGAGGTTTTTTAAGATCAGACTCACTGTTACAGATGGGTATCGCTAAAACCGATTGCTTATGCAAATTGAGCAATTTTGGTTTTAGGTTAGACATTTTTTTACTGTTAATAACTTGAATAAACTCTTCATTGTAGGACAATATCTGAGGCAAATTTAAAAGTTCATGAATTGCCGGAATCTCTGGATAACTATTGCTATAGTCAGCCGCTACTAAAAGCATAGTAGGAGATTTATCTGCTTGATAGCGATAGATGAGAACCCGATCGGTTTTCAGGAATTGACGGACTTGGGTGACAGTGGTGTGTAAAATTTCTTCGAGATCCAATGAGCGTCGGATCTGCTCAACCATACGCTCTAAGATTCGCTCCCGTTTAGCCTGCTGTCGAATTGACTCGCGATCGCGTTCCCGTTCAATGGCGTAGCGTATAGCCCGTATTAAGTTTTCTCCAGCAAATTGTCCCTTTATTAAATAATCTTGAGCGCCTTCACGAACCACTTGAATTGCCAACTTTTGATCGTTAAGAGAGGTTAAAACAACAATCGGAGTCGTGGGTGCTTTTGCTTTGACTTGAATGACAGTATTTAATCCTTGACTATCCGGAAGAGATAGATCGAGTAAAATAATGTCGAAGGTAAAGTCTATCAATTTTTTTATCCCCTGACTCAAACGCTGAGCATGGGTTATGGTGAATTGATTAGTGTTTACTGCTGAAAATAATTCTTGGATTAATTCAGCTTCTACACGATTATCTTCAATTAAGAGAACTTTTAGAGTTTGACTATCCAACAAAACAGATTGATTGCATTTTAGTCCATTCATGGTTATGATCCTATGATTTATTAATTAGATCTAAAGTTTAGCTTAAATTATAAATACAGTTATATTTTATCGATCCTGGATTATGAATCTGGAACCATGAACTTAATAGTCTTAGGCGATATCCTAGTTTTTAAGTTTCAGATTAACATCCGACTCTTGTGAATTATTACTAACTTAAGAAAGAAATTCGGTATACGCGAAGACGTATTTCAGTAATATAGTGCCAGGTTATATACAATTTACCTGACCTAAATCATTATCGGCAGCCTGAATGCCAACTCGCTGAGTCAATGACTCATATATAATAATTTTTCTCCTATCTTTGGGTTGAATTGACTGCGCTAATTTCTGTCTCTTTAGGTAGATGCTCCCCTAATCACATCAGTTCAATAATCGAAGTATCGAACTTATCGCAAAAGGCAGAAGGTTATTACTGGTACGTAGTTGTTTCAGTTATTCAATCTCCCCTAACCTTTAGGGCGACAGTGATAAATTCCGCAACGAGGGTAATTTCCCCGCCCCCTGCACCATGGGTGTCAACTTAAGCCACATTACCCACGATAGGATACTGGGTGTGGGGTATGGGGTGTGGGGTATGGGGGAAAGCGAGCAATTTTGGGGAGCTATGTATTAAACGGAGCCTGTTTGAAAAAAACATTGTGGATGA
>NZ_JAVKEA010000167.1:0-14763 GCF_040221695.1 Coleofasciculus sp. E2-BRE-01
GAGTCGTTGAAGGAGTTAACAATAAGCTGAAACTATTAAAACGGTGTGGATTTGGCTTCAGGAACTTTAATAATTTTACAATACGCGCTTTACTTCTGTGGCATTATCCTAACAGTTTAGCACACTAAGTCCGGAAGACCCGGTTGGGAGAGGGGCTGGGGGTGAGGGCTTGCATGGGAGAGGGGTTAATGTCAACCCATAAATCCGGTTAAAATAAAAGAAACCTTGCCCTCTTCAACAATAGCCAGGGCAACGGGAATCTTCACATCAGGAAACACAACCATGCCCTATCAAAATATTAGTGCCAGCCTCTCAGACACCGATATCGAAGAAATCAACACCGCCTTACAAACCATCGAACAGAAGCTACCCTTTCTAATTAACCTTAGCCCCAAAGAACGCCATGATCTGTATAAAATGGGCGATAAAAGTTTAGCCTTTGTCAACAATAGCCTCAACGCCGCCCAATCTAACCCTGGCATTCTCCCCGCCAACTTCAGCACCGAGGAATTCGAGCGCGACTATCAACTGGCGTTGCGTCTTTCCGAGTTACTCATCCGACTCGAGCAACTGACAGAAAAGGTGGATGATACCCTGATAGCCGTGGGGAGTGAAGCCATGAAAAGCAGCCTAACCGTTTATGACTACGTGAAAATGGCATCGAAAACCACACCAGGATTAAAAAGCGTGGCGGAGCAGTTAAAAGAACGCTTTAAAGGGGTGAAAACAAGAGGGAATGGGAGTTCATCAGGGGAGGAGTCAAACGCTGAGAGTGATGAATGACGCTCTGAGCGTGGTGAGGGGACACTCTGAGCCTCGCGGGAGACACTCTAAGCGTGGTGGGAGGACACTCTGAGCCTCGCGGATGACACTCCGAGCGTGCTGGGAGGACACTCTGAGCGTGGCGGATGACACTCCGAGCGTGGTGAGGGGACGCTCTGAGCGTGGCGGATGACACTCCGAGCGTAGTGGGGGGACACTCTGAGCGTGGCGGATGACACTCCAAGCGTCGTCGAGGAGTCTCAAGGCGACAAAGTTTACCCGAACAAACCAAAGAGCAAGGCTTCAAGCCTCAACTCCCCTCTTGCTCCCCTCTCCCAAGCTTGGGAGAGGGGCTGGGGGTGAGGGCTGACAGGGGGTGAGGGCTGACAGGGGGTGAGGGCTGACAGGGGGTGAGGGCTGACAGGAGGTGAGGGCTGACTGGGGGTGAGGGCTGGCGTAGCACGTCAGGAAAGGGCGCACACCATTTGAGGGCGCACGCCATGCGCCCCTACTTGCCCGGTAAAGACTTGGAATCGGACGGTTCTGTATATTGACAGAAAATATTTAACCCAATCTTGAGAATATACAATACCACCACGGTAGCGATCGCGGGATCAAGGGGAAATCCGGCTAACCCCACCAAATACACAATTAATCCCGTCAGCAAGGGTGTACTTCCGGGATTCTTGGTATATTCCTGTACCTTGGTGCGAAAGCTATCATCGCCACACAACTCCTGACGCAACTGGTTCAGTGTCACCTCCCACAGGGATTTGTCGGGAAAATCCAGGATTGTATCATATTTCTGAAAATACAGTTCCTCAAAGGATGCCTCAATATCCCCATTATGGTCTTTGAGAAGTGCGATCGCGTCCTGGGCTGGATCATCGTTAGGTAAAATTGCTTGATAGGAATTCAGTTCTGAGGAGGTAAGTTGAGTATTCATACTGTCTACACAGGCTCAATCAGGGACGCAATACTAAGTCTGGCAATATAGGGAGATCATGATCTGGTATTGATTGTAGCCTGAGACATTCATGAGTGCGATCGCCTGGGCTTAGAGGTAGAATTAGACGCGATCGCGTGGGGTTAAAGGTATCACCACCTGTGCGTTAGCGCTTCTGGTTTCAATGTTTATTTTTTTGCTCTAGTTAACAGGCGAATCATCTACCGGATCAGGCTGAGAATTCGGTGGCTCAATACCCTCAATCTCTAAAGGGGTTTCACTATCAGCCGTTGGATTCACATCCAGTAGCGGCTCCGTTTCAGATTCTTGTTGCAGGCTTTCCTCCGCTTCCGGATTGTCTTCCTGGAGAGTGCGAATTTCTCGCTCTAATTGCTCCCATCCCTGCTCGAAAAATTCTTGAGTGGGAGTTCTGGCTTGAACCATTGCTCCACTCGTTATGCCGATTGTGGTGAGAATTGTAGTCAGTATAACAATTGTGAATTTCATTGCGATCGCCTTCCTTAAATTACTGTTGTAGAATGCCGAGTCTGAAACTCTGCCAGCCTCACCCTGAATCTATAAGAGTTAGAAAAACTTGCCCCACTTCAGAACGGTAAATCTACTGCTCTTAGCTTGACGTATATTTCTCTTTATGGTATATATTTTAGCCTAAGTTTCAGGAACATGTCTGAAAACCGTTTCCAGAAGAAAGAAGATGCAGAAGTTGTAGAGACGTTGCATGCAAAGTATCTACTATTCCTCCAACCGATACCCCAACTCTGCTAATCTCAGACGAGATTGTCGCCACTTAGGTTGCACTTTCACAAATAATTCTAAATAAACTTTACCTGCAATTAACTTTTGAATTTGCTGACGCGCCGCCGAACCAATGCTTTTCAGCATACTGCCCTTTTTGCCAATTAAAATTCCTTTTTGCGACTCCCGTTCAACATGAATCGTGGCGAGGATGCGGGTAATTTTAGGTTCTTCCTCAACAGCATCAATGGTAATCGCGACGGAATGGGGAACTTCCTGGCGAGTCAACAGCAGAATTTGCTCTCGAATTAATTCTCCCATAATAAAACGTTCGGGTTGATCGGTGACTAAGTTCGGCGGATAATAATAGGGACCTGATTCTAGCCGCTCAATTAACTGTTCCTGCAAGGTTGCCAACCCGTCACCCGTCAAGGCAGAGAATTTTGTCACCTGCCAATTGTGGGGATCTGCCAGTTGATGATACCCTTCATCTAAGCCTTTCCCTGGCGATTGTAAATCTGATTTGTTAATGCCCAGAATTACAGGTGTTGAGGTTTGGGTGAGTAGATTACTAATATAGCGATCGCCTCCTCCTGTGGGTGTCGCTCCATCTACGACAAACAGCACCACATCCACTGCTTCAATAGCAATCCTAGCATTTTGCACCAACACTTTCCCCAATTGATGATGGGGCTTGTGAATTCCTGGCGTATCCACAAAAATCAGTTGGGCATTGTCTGTCGTCAGAATCCCCTGCAAGCGGTTGCGAGTGGTTTGGGCGACGGGGGAGGTGATGGCAATTTTCTGCCCCACCAATTCATTCATTAACGTCGATTTGCCCACATTCGGGCGTCCAATGATACCGACAAAGCCAGATTTAAATCCCTCTGGGGCTTGAGGAATCATTACGGCGTCTGCGTCGGGAATTAAGGTGAAATTGTTACTGTCTTCCATATTTATAATTTTATATTGTAGGGGCGGGTTTAGGGACTAAATTAACCTATTCACCGATAACCCAACAACAAAACCCGCCCTCCTCACCGATAACCCAACAACAAAACCCGCCCTCCCCACCGATAACCCAACAACAAAATCCGCCCTTTCTCACCAATAACGGAACAACAACATCTATCTTTATCTACATAATTGATAAAACATACTCCCCTTCATTAACCGCATAATTCTTGGCAACGCTAAACACCAAACCATCGGATTCAGCCTGAACGTCAATTATTTGAGGTAAACCCCCTTTTCGATTAAAACTTAGTAATTGATACAAAGGCTGCTCAGCTTGAATTTGACTGCCCAACGGAACTCGTGATTGAATCATTCCCCCGACTGGAGCATAGTACGGCTTAATTTGGCTTTTTATGGTAAAGTTAACGGATTGAGAGGTTGTCTTCTCTAAGGGCAAATCTGGACAATCGACCAGTTGTTTTTGTGCCAAATAATTTTTGATCCCCAGAACTCCTTTTTTTACCGAGTCGGGATTCATTTCCATCCCCGAACCCAGTTCGAGTGTCCAAGACTCGACATCAAACTGAATCGCTTTATCCAAAGCGGCTAATTGCTTCTCCAATGCCAACCACGGCTTCATAAAAGCTTCGTCAAAGGCATCACCATCATATTCATTCATTAAAATTCCGCGATCCAAGAGAAAAGCTTTGGCACTTTCCTCACGACTCTGGAAACAATACAAATAATCAATCGCCTGATTGGTGGAACTATGAATATCAATCACATAGTTAGCATCTAAACAGAGGGATTGAAGCTGATAGCGATAGCGTTCAGTAAAAGGAAGTCCGCTAGGAGACTGAAGTTCATCCAAATGTTGCTCAAAGCTGGATTGAATGCGTTCTAAATAATTGCGGCGGATTTCTTCAGGAGAGTGATGCACCTGAACTTTAGCAAACTCAGTTAAATCTTCGTCTTCTTTTTCGTAATCCAAAAATATCCGATTCCAATCTTTACCATCGTAGGGATTAAAGCGCCCAGTGGCAAAGAAGTGATTTCGCTGGTTAGTACCGATGGGATTACAGACAGGAACTAGCCAAATTTCTCCAGTGAGTTGACTATCCTCTAAGTGGCTGAAAAACTCAATCAGTTGGTGAATGACAGCATTGCCAACAATTTCTGAACCATGGAGATTGGCTTGAATGTATGCCTTTTTCCCAGGATTAGCGCCCATAAACTTATAGACTTGAATCGAGAGGCGATCGCCTGAAGCAAGATGCTGAATCGGAATTGTGGTAACGGTGGGAACCATAGGGATTGGGTACAGGAAAGTATGAGGGCTAGGGTGTAGGGTGGGCGGAGACGACTAAATCGTTGCTAACATAAGAATCTTAACGGCATCATCTCGATCATTATGGGCAATAGTTTCGGGCATCTGTTTCGGATTACGACTTATGGGGAATCCCACGGCGGCGGTGTCGGTGTGGTGATTGATGGATGTCCACCCCAATTGGAGATTTCCGCCGCAGAGATTCAGTTTGAACTCGATCGCAGGCGTCCGGGACAAAGCAAGATTACCACCCCGCGCAAGGAAACCGATACCTGTGAAATTCTATCGGGCGTCTTTGAAGGGAAAACCTTGGGGACTTCCATTTCTATCTTTGTCCCCAACAAAGATACTCGCCCCCAAGATTACTCAGAGATGGCGGTTAAATATCGCCCATCCCACGCTGATGCCACCTATGATGCTAAATATGGGATTCGCAATTGGCAGGGCGGTGGACGTTCCTCAGCACGGGAAACCATTGGTCGAGTTGCAGCGGGTGCGATCGCCAAAAAAATCCTTAAACAGGTTGCCAATGTGGACATTGTTGGCTATGTTAAACGCATTCATGATTTAGAAGGCATCGTTGATCCCCACACCATCACTCTGGAACAGGTTGAAAGTAATATCGTCCGTTGTCCTGATAGTGAATGCGCCCAACGAATGATAGAAAAAATCGAGTTAATCCGGCGTGAAGGGGATTCCATTGGTGGGGTCGTCGAATGTGTCGCCCGCAATGTGCCAAAAGGACTAGGAGAACCCGTCTTTGATAAGCTAGAAGCAGATCTCGCTAAAGGGATGATGTCTCTACCCGCTAGCAAAGGCTTTGAGATTGGGTCTGGCTTTGCCGGAACCTTACTCACGGGTTCTGAACATAATGATGAATTCTATCTCGATGATACGGGAACGGTGCGGACGACAACCAACCGTTCTGGTGGCATTCAGGGAGGTATCACAAACGGAGAATCGATTATTTTGCGAGTGGCGTTTAAGCCCACTGCTACTATACGAAAAGAACAGCGTACAGTGACCAGTACCGGTGAAGAAACAATACTAGCAGCCAAAGGGCGTCACGACCCTTGCGTCTTGCCCAGGGCTGTGCCTATGGTAGAAGCAATGGTCGCCTTAGTATTATGTGATCACCTACTGCGTCATCAGGGTCAGTGCCATACATTAAAGCCTTAAAATTCCGATGGAAAGCAGTCCTTCCTCTGAGTTCGTTGTCCAATTCTGGGGCGTGCGGGGTAGTATTCCCTCCCCCGGCAAAGAAACCATTCGCTACGGCGGGAACACCTCCTGTGTGGAGATGCGTATCGCCGACAAACGCCTAATTTTTGATGGGGGTACCGGTATCCGGATGTTGGGTAAGAATCTCAAGCCCCAACTCCCCATTGAAGCCTATTGGTTTTTTACCCATTATCACTGGGATCATATTCAGGGCGTACCCTTTTTTGACCCCGCTTTTATCGAGGGTAATCTGTTGCATATTCATGGCGCTGCACCAGATGGGGTGTCGATGCAGCAACATTTCAAAGAACGGGTATTGCATTTGAATTCGCCGGTGCCGAAACGAGAGATTCAGGCGGATTTGAAGTTCTATGACTTGATCTGTGGCGATACCATGACCCTAGGGGATATTACCATTGAAACCAGCCCCCTAAATCATCCCAATGGCGCGATGGGGTATCGGGTAAGTTGGCAAGGACGTTCTGCGGTCTATTGTACCGATACCGAACATTATCCGGATCACTTGGATGAAAATGTACTGAATTTAGCTCGTGATGCGGATATCCTGATTTACGATGCCATGTACACTGACCAAGAATACCACAATCCCAAGTCGCCTAAGGTAGGTTGGGGACATTCAACCTGGCAAGAAGGGGTAAAACTCGCCAAAGCCGCCGGGGTTAAACAACTGGCAATCTTTCACCACGAACCGAATCATAACGATGATATGCTTGATGAAATTGCCATCGAGGTAAAAAGCGCTTGTGAAGGGTCGTTTTTGGCAAAGGAAGGACTCATTATTCCGCTCATTTAGAACACCAGTCCCGCCATCGAAATCGATGCTAGAACCACAGCTTCTGTAAAGCCAACTGTCCCTTCTGTACGGCTAAAGAATGTCCCTTGAATGGGACTATCAATTTACCTGTGTTGATGTGCTACAGCTTTAAACTCCTCGATGCCGTTCCGCTGGGATACTGGATTGCTTCACCAGGGAAGTATTTGCTATAAGCAGTGGTATATCCTTATATATGGAGTCCCCAATGGAAACGGCAAAGCTGTTTATGAGTGGCAATAGTCAGGCGGTGCGCTTGCCCAAGAGTTATCGCTTTTCTGGGGATGAAGTGGTAATTAAACGATTGGGTAATGGGGTTGTCCTGCTTCCCAAGGAAGACCCCTGGCAGGTCATGTTTGATGCCCTTCAAGATTTCCCAGTGGATCTCCAGCTTGAGCGCGATCAATCACTCCCTGTGGAGCGAGAACCAATTGTATGAAAATTTTGCTGGATACGGATATCTGTATTTATGTGATTAACCGCCCCAAACCCCAAACCCCTAGAACGGTTGCGCTTATATTCCATTGGTGAAGTTGGCATATCGGCAATTACCTATGCTGAGTTACGCTTTGGGGTTGAAAATAGTGCCCGCCCCGAAGAAAATATTGACCGATTGGAACGTTTTCTACTGCCTCTGGAAATTATGCCATTTGATATGGCAGCAGGGCTTTGCTACGGACGACTACGGACTGAACTCAAACGAGTTGGCTTGCTTATTGGCAACAACGATCTGTTGATTGCCAGCCATGCCCTGAGCCTGAATGTTGCGATCGCAACGAATAATGTGCGTGAATTTAGCCGCGTGCCAGGTCTTCAGGTTGAACAGTGGATATAACCTAGCAGAAGAGGTTGACAAAAGTTGATTGGGTATGACGACTGGAGAGGCGATCGCGTGTTCCCTAATCCAGCACTATACCTAATGTGGGTTGTCCTTTGAAAATCCGATAGGATAGGAAATTGGTCTATTGTAAGCGTCTACCCATTAAAAATTGATTATGACTGATTCGATTCGCTTTCTCATGTGCGCTCCAGACCACTACGACGTGGACTATGTGATTAATCCCTGGATGGAAGGGAATATTCATAAGTCCTCGCGCGATCGCGCCGTCGAACAGTGGCACAAGTTGCACCATGTCCTCAAAGATCATGCGATCGTGGATTTGGTGAACCCGGAAAAAGGGTGGCCCGATATGGTGTTTACGGCAAATGCGGGGCTGGTTCTCGGTAAAAATGTTGTCCTGAGTCGCTTCTTACATAAAGAACGCCAGGGTGAGGAACCCCATTTCAAGGAGTGGTTTGAAGCCCAAGGCTACACTGTCTACGAACTCCCCAAAGAACTCCCCTTTGAAGGCGCAGGGGATGCCCTCCTGGATCGAGAAGGGCGTTGGTTATGGGCGGGCTACGGCTTCCGTTCGGAATTGGATTCTCACCCCTATCTGGCAAAATGGCTTGATATTGAAGTCGTCTCCCTGCGACTCACCGATGAGCGCTTCTATCACCTGGATACCTGTTTCTGTCCCCTGACGGGCGGCTATTTACTCTACTATCCCCCCGCCTTTGATGCGTACTCCAATCGCTTAATTGAGATGCGAGTCGCACCGGAAAAACGTATCGCCTTGGAAGAAGCGGATGCCGTGAACTTCGCCTGCAATGCGGTGAATGTTGACCAAGTTGTGGTGATGAACAAAGTGAGTGATCGCCTGAAGCAACGGTTGGCTGAGGCAGGGTTTAGAGTGGTTGAAACCCCCCTGACGGAATTCCTCAAAGCGGGTGGCGCGGCGAAATGCTTGACCCTGCGGGTAACTGAACCGGTTCGTACTGAACTCCATGCGAATGTCCAGGTAGAAAGTCGCACCATTCGCCTAGAAGGGCATTTGTTAGACTCTGGACTGATCAGTCGGGCGTTAGATTTGATTGTGGAAACGGGCGGTAGCTTCCAGGTTCTCAACTTCGACTTGGGTGTCCAACGGCAAAGTACCTCCAGCGCTGAAATTCGTGTCTCTGCACCTTCCCATGATGTGATGGAAGAGGTGATGAGCCAACTGATTGAGTTGGGTGCTGTCGCTCCCGCCCAAGAGGTGTGTGACGCCAATCTCGAACCCGTGATTCAATCAGGTGTAGCGCCGGATGACTTTTATGTCTCCACGATTTATCCCACAGAAGTCCGGATTAAGGGTGAGTGGGTGAAAGTCCAAAATCAGCGCATGGATGGGGCAATTGCGATCACCCAGATGGACTCCCAGCCTATCGCTCGCTGTAAAATCCTACGGGATCTAGACGTCGGTGAACAGGTGGTTGTCGGTGTAGAAGGAATCCGCACCGTTCACAAGCCGAAAACCCGTGAACAGCGTGGGAGTGAAGAATTTAGCTTCATGGGCGCGGGCGTCTCTAGTGAACGCCGAGTGGAATTAATTGTCGAGCAAATTGCCTGGGAATTGCGCCAAATTCGCGATCAAGGCGGTAAAGTGATTGTCACCGCCGGTCCAGTGGTGATTCACACGGGCGGTTCTCAACATTTATCCCGTCTGATTCGCCAAGGATATGTGCAGGCGTTGTTGGGCGGTAATGCGATCGCGGTTCATGATATTGAGCAATCCCTGATGGGAACCTCGTTGGGTGTGGATATGAAACGGGGTGTCCCGGTGCGGGGTGGACATCGCCACCATCTCAAGGTGATTAATACCATCCGTCGTTATGGCAGCATTGCTGGTGCTGTGGAGAAAGGGGCATTGACAAAAGGGATTATGTATGAATGTGTGACACATAACGTTCCCTTTTCCCTAGCCGGTTCCATTCGCGATGATGGACCCCTACCGGATACCCAGATGGATTTAATTAAAGCCCAAGCCGACTATGCCAAACTGCTGGAAGGGGCGGACATGATTTTGATGCTATCCACGATGCTGCACTCCATTGGGGTAGGAAATATGACGCCAGCCGGGGTGAAAATGGTGTGTGTGGATATTAATCCAGCCGTTGTTACCAAGTTAAGCGATCGCGGTTCCTTAGAATCCGTGGGTGTGGTAACAGATGTGGGCTTATTCCTGAGTTTGTTGGTACAGCAGTTGGATAAGTTGACCAGCCCTTATCAACAATCAGCGTAATCGATTGGGCGGTTAGAAACCGCAGCTACACAAACGAAACCCGCCTGCGCGGGTTTCCACAGCCCTAGAGAACTGATGAAAATTATCCTTCATTTTTTTATTAATGTAGGGGTTCAAAGTCTTAGTTAGTAAGCTTTAGCTTACTTTAGCTTGGGTTCCGGAAATTTATTTCCTGGCTCTTAAGGTCAGCGTCAGGCATCAACAGTAAAGCAATTATAAACTATTGAGGAAATAACGTTCCGGAAACTTTTCTGTAATCATCATTACAGGTTTACCATTGGTAAATACGCGATAAGTTCGAGAAAGCAAATTGTCACTCGCCTCAATGTTAAAATACTCCGCTAAACCCTGAGCCGGTTCTGTAGCAGAATCCAAAATTTCTTTGAAGGTTTCCACCTTTTGCTCCAACCAAATCTTACCAATTGGGGTTTTGGTTTTAAACAATTCGTGTCTAAAATGATCATCCAGGCGTTCGGGAACCAGGATGGATTCAGCGTAAATATAGTTTTTGCGACTAATCCGCCCTTGGAGTAAGATGCGTCTATCAATTACTTCTGTCCCCTCAGCTAATTCCATAGCCGGAAGCGATTTGGGAAGGTAAATGAGATTTTGGGTGATTTTGACAACCTGGATCTGTTCAAATAGATACGCTTCCAGAATATCAGTTAATGTGCCATCGGTGGTGAGTAAAATTCGCTGAAATGTACTCAATGTAGCGGGATTAATATGATGGCGCTCTAGAGACTGTTGCAAATCGTCTCGCATTAGGTGTTCGTTCGCTATCAATTGACTCATGGTGGCTGAACTCCTATTTCCCCTATCCAATTGGTTGAGTTAAAAACGCTAAAACTGAGGTAGCGTACACAGTTTGCGTTTTCTGAATTTTTGAATTTACATTTATTTACAACTAGAAATAATGTAGCACTCTTGCGACGATTTGACCACATAAGCCTAATTACGCATACTTCTACATTCTATCCAAGCAAGATCCCCGACTTTTTGGAGAAGTCAGGGATCTGTGTAGTGGCGTGGCACAGAATTGTAGGGACGCACCGACGTGCGCCCAATTTAACTGCCCCAATCTCTATGCACCAACAACCACACCACCGTTCGGATGTAGCACTTGACCCGCCATATAAGACGCATCTTGAGACGCTAAGAAAACGAAACTCGGTGCAACCTCCTTAGGTTGTCCTGGACGCTTCATCGGAACTTGTTGACCAAAACTTTCGACTTGCTCGCCCGGAAACGCATCTGGAATAAACGGTGTCCAGATTGGACCAGGTGCTACACCATTTACCCGGATTCCTTTCTTAATTAAAGGTTGAGAAATGGAACGAGTAAAGGCAAGGATAGCACCTTTTGTTGTAGAATAACTGAGCAAAGACGAGTTACCTTTATAGGCATTAATGGATGTCGTATTAATCACAGAACTCCCTGGTTCAAGGTGAGGTAACGCCGCCTTTGTGAAATAGAACATTGAGAAGATATTGGTCGCAAAGGTGCTACCTAATCGGGCTGAGTCAATTACCTCAATGCTCTCCTCTAGATATTGCTCCGCTGCATTATTGACCAGAATATCCAGCTTACCAAATTCATCAATTGTTTTCTGAACCGCTTCCTGGCAGAATTGTTCGTTGCGAATATCGCCAGCAATTAATAAACAACGACGACCATAAGATTCTACAGCTTTTTTCGTTTCTTGAGCATCTCCATGCTCGTCCAAATAAACAACTGCAACATCGGCTCCTTCTTTGGCGTAGAAAACCGCAACAGCGCGACCAATCCCGCTATCGCCGCCAGTAATTAAGGCGACTTTATCCCGTAACTTATCACTTCCTTTATAGTTAGGATCATCATATTCCGGCTTGGGTGTCATTTCTGACTCTAAGGCGGGTTTCCGCTCTTGGGATTGAGGGGGGATTTGATCCGGTGTAATTGTCATGATATAGCGATCCTATTTCAGTGGTGAATGTAAAGAAAACAGGGAACAGAATATTTCCCAAATGTATGTTATGTTCGTTCGTAGTAGGCACTTTAGTGGCTCAAGTGACTGTTGTCCCAGGGCGGGTTTTGTTGTTCAATTATCGGTGGATATTTGAATTGAGTCTCTAAACCCGCCCCTACGATTGTGCCCAAACCCGCCCCTAAAAAATTAATGCGTGACGTTTTACGACTGCTAAATGGGGTTGATCAACAGACACTATAGCACCTACATTTGGCTTTGCAATTTCTGCTTAGCTTCCTTAAATTGAGTTGCCATTTGTTCCCGTTGCTCTGACGAAAAATTCTTCCGCATGGAAGCGAACATCGTGCTTTCTTCTTGACGAGTGTGATCGCCGATCATGTCTTTCACCTGCTTCAGTTTAGACTTAAACTCAGATGAAGTGGGTCCCAGATTTTTCATCTCATTCAGAATCGTTTCTAACTGATCCTGCTCATCATAGAGTTCCTGAGTATCAGCATCGCCATAAAACGAACGAATTTGAGGATAGACGGCTTCTTCTTCTGCCTTAGCGTGAACAATTACATCCTTGTAGAGTTGTCCAAAAAACTCCTGGATGCGCTGTGGGTTATTGGTTCCTTTGATTTCACCAATTAAGGTTTTGACTTTTTGGTGATCCATGAAAATGACATCCATGATATCCATGTCAGACTTATCAGATGTCTGAGTCACAGCACTACCAATCGCACCCGTCATAGCAGCTACTGCATCTTGAACTCGTCCCCAAATCCCTTGTTCGGGTTCTTCACCGGTTAACTCTTGGGTGCCTAAATATTCCAACATGCCCTTGAGTCTTTCTTGATGCGCCCGGTTTTCAAAGTTGACCGAATTTAGGGGAGAAAGTGCTTCCTCGACATCTGCACCAGCGATTTGAGCTGCCTTATGAACCACAAGTCCTGACATGACTTGACCATGTTTTAGCAGTTCATGCTGAGCCATCTTTTCATAAAGACTCAGTTCAGAGCTTTTCATCATCTGCTCAGCTTGTTCAATCATTTTTTGAACTTTCTCTTTTGGCTCAGATTGAATTCCATACTGAGTGATAGTTGTTTCCAGAACGTCTAAGTTGTTCTGGTCATCCTCTAGCATATCTTCTAAGCGACCAAAAATCTCGTTATTTTTACAGTCGTTGATAAATTGCTGTTCATTTGCAATAATTAAATTCTGAATTGCCCGCATATCGGCAAGTTTTTCAGCAATGGCAGAGCGCTTAGCATCAGTAAGGGTAGCAACCATTTTATTGTGTTCTCCTTTCTACAATTTGTTTATTAACTGAGTAGCTTAATTGTGGGAATTAACTCGCCATTCAGATATACATAAGCTCGAAATCTTGAATAGACTTGTTTTTTGCCCAAGTCTACTCTGGCGTCTGCTTAAACGCAGCCTATCTTGATCAACGTCAAGGTTTAGCTTTGCAACTTCTATCTAAATAGCGTCAATACCTATCTACTCTACTCAAGTTTTAATCAATCGGATTAATTGACTCATTTCAGATTAGCTCTATTGCCAATAAAGATTAATCTATCTGAGGTTAGACTGATCCCTAATGCAATGGTTAACTCTTTAGCAGAAATTTTTAGGAAGATAACCAGTCGATTCAACTAAAGTACGTCTCTCGGTATAGGTTAAATTACTAGGTAAAAGCTAGGCGTAAGCGATACGGTAAAACCTGATTTATTGTTGTGAAGTTCTGTTTCTGGAAACCACCCTAGCTTGATGAAGCATCGCCGCAAGTTCAGCACGAGTAGCTGGTTTATTGGGATTGAGCAAATTTCCTTGAGGATAGCCAGTGACTAAACCCGCTTTTACCGCCGCCGCAACGTTGGCGATCGCATAATCGGGTATTTTGTTGCTATCTATGTACTGTTCTAAGGTTTTACTGGGTTCGGCTGGGGGTTTCAGGTTTAGGGCTTTAGCTAAGACAACTAATGCTTCAGCACGGGTGATCGGTTGGTTGGGACGAAATTTATGATCAGGATATCCAATGATTATTCCCGCTTTAGCCACCGCCTTAATCGCTTCATCACCCCAGTAATTTGGCGGTAAATCCTCAAAGGCGATCGCACGTTGCTTTGGTTTTGGCTCAAATACCTGCTGTAGCATAGCGGCTAACTCTCCACGGGTAGCAAATCGCTGCGGTTTAAATTCACCCTGGGGAAAACCCACCACAATATCCCCTGTCGCCAACGTTGCGATCGCTTTCTTTGCCCAAAAGTCATCTGGAACATCAGAAAATTCTACCGAGGGAGTCGGTGTCGTCGGCGTTGGAGTTACAGTTGGGGATAAGGTTTTCTCCGGCGCTGGAAGTGCTGGATCAGCTTGCATTCTCCCTTGCTCCCCTGCACCCTCGCTCCCCTGCACCTCAGCTTCCCGACGAGATGTTATCTCAGCATCCGATAACTCAGGAGTCGTCGGCGTGGGTTTAGTTGGCTTTGGGGATTCCGGTATTGAGTCAGGTTGAGGTGAGGGCGGGGACAATCCCAAATCTTGCAGAATTTGCTGCTTTTGTTCTTTACCCATCGCCCAATAGAAAATACCGCCAATCGTTGTCAATGTCACAAGAATCGCAATCCACTCATCCAAATCGAGAGGAGATGGGGGTTCTGGCGGAGAGGGAGGGGACATAGCGATCGCGTAACCCACGAAACATATAAGCTCTTACAGAAGATAAGCGATCTCGTCTGGATAATTCACTGTGCTTTTTGCGATGATCTGAGTGGATCAAGTCCTGCGATCGCACTCTATCTTTATCTAAAATAGGGCTTACAGATGGAGGGAGATGATACCTGATGACAACGGTAACAAGCCAGCCTAAAATTACCTGGGAGAAGCTACCCGATGATTTTCCCTTAC
>NZ_JAVKEA010000168.1:0-9642 GCF_040221695.1 Coleofasciculus sp. E2-BRE-01
TGGGTAGAAGCCGGGAATAAAAAAGAAGACTTTACCGAAAAGGGAGCCAAAATTGTTATTATATTAGACAACGCCAGCTTTCATAAAAAACAAGAGTATATTAATAAGATTGAATCTGAAATGCCCAATATTCATCTTGAACATTTGCCCGAATATAGTCCAGATTATAACTTAATTGAATTAGTCTGGCATTCAACGAAAGAATATATTGCCAATCGGCTTTTTGAATCCATTGAAGAGTTAAAATCTTTGTTGAATCAACTTTTAAATGAAGACAAGCTAGTTATTAACTGGGGACGTAAACTGAAAAATAAGGGTAATGCTCTTATCACAGTTTAAATGCATAACAGCTTACGAGGCTGAGACATCTTGAAAATTAATCGCATTTCGTTCTAAGGAGGTATTCGGAAATGCTTGGTCAATCATCGCCGCATATTCAGCGCGAGTAATCACATTATCCGGTCGAAAGGTTTGATCCGGATAACCACTGACTACTCCTTGTTGAGTCAGTCCTTGAATACACTGTTCAGCCTGGTTCATAGAATTTTCGGTTAATACAAGTATCAATACAAGCAGAATTGTCTACACTCTACCTATTCTCTATGATGACGGTTTGGTGCAGTTAATCCGACTCACTCAAAAGCCGTGATGGGTATTTATACTCAACACCTATAAGGATTTCTGATAAAGCCCCTGGGGTTGATCGTGTAAAAATGAAGAAAATATAAATCGTTTTAATAAACGTTGCTGATACAGGAGTCAACATCCATGGTAGTACTCACCGATCGCACCCAGAAGCGCTTAACCATGCAGACGGGCGAAATCGCGCCAGATACAACGGCGATCCGTTCCTTAGACTGGGATCGCGATCGCTTCGATATTGAGTTTGGGCTGCAAAACGGCACCACCTATAACTCGTTCCTGATTCGGGGTGAGAAAATTGCCCTGGTGGATACCTCCCATGAAAAGTTTCGTGAACTTTACTTAGATACTCTCAAAGGGTTGATTGACCCCAGCCAGATTGATTATCTGATTATTAGCCACACGGAACCCGATCACAGTGGCTTAGTCAAGGATATCGTCCAACTCGCACCAGAGATTACCGTCGTGGGATCAAAAGTGGCAATTCAATTCCTGGAAGACTTGGTGCATCACCCCTTCAAACGGCAAATTGTCAAAAACGGTGATCAACTGGACTTAGGTAAAGGTCATGTCTTGGAATTTGTCAATGCCCCCAACCTGCATTGGCCCGACACCATCTTCAGCTACGATGCCGGAACCCAAGTCATGTTTACCTGTGATGCCTTTGGTCTGCATTACTGTTCCGATAGCACCTACGACGAAGACATGAGTGCCATAGAAGCCGACTTTCGCTTCTACTACGACTGCTTAATGGCACCCAATGCCCGTTCCGTTCTCTCCGCCCTGAAACGGATGGATAAACTGGGAGACGTAACCACTGTCGCCACGGGTCATGGTCCCCTATTATTGCATCATGTCGGCGAATGGGTAGATCGGTATCGGCGCTGGAGTAAAGCCCAGGCAAAAGCCGAAACCTCCGTGGTTGTGTTTTATGTGTCCGATTACGGTTATAGCGATCGCCTTTCCCAAGCCATTGCCCGAGGAATTACCAAAACTGGGGTGGGTGTAGAAATGATGGACTTAAAATCGGCTGATCCACAAGAAGTCCAAGAAACCGTCAGTCGCGCCGGGGGAATCGCGATCGCCATGCCTCCCGCCTCCAATAAAGCCGCCACCGCCGCCGTGAGTACCATCCTCGCTGCCGTAAAATCCAAGCAAACGGTGGGTTTGTTTGAATCCTATGGCGGAGATGACGAACCCATTGATCCCCTACTGAGTCAATTCCGCAACCTGGGACTCAAAGAAGGATTTGCCGCGATTCGGGTCAAAGAAACCCCAACCGAAGCCACCTATCAACTCTGCGAAGAAGCCGGAACCGATATGGGGCAACTTCTTACTCGCGATCGCGAAATTAAGCAACGGAAATCCCTGGATAGTGATCTCGACAAAGCCCTAGGACGGATCAGTGGCGGACTTTATATTATTACCGCCCAAAAAGGTGACATTAAGAGTGCCATGTTAGCCTCCTGGGTATCCCAAGCCAGCTTCAAACCTCTCGGCTTAACTATTGCGGTGGCGAAAGATCGGGCGATTGAGTCGTTAATGCAAGTTAGCGATCGCTTTGTGCTAAATATTCTAGAAGAGGGGAATTATCAGGCATTAATGAAGCACTTCCTCAAGCGGTTTCCCCCAGGTGCCGATCGGTTTGAAGGGGTGAAAACGCAAACAGCGACAAATGGATCACCAATTCTCACCGATGCGTTGGCTTATGTGGAATGTAAGGTGGAAAGTCGCATGGAGTTGAGTGACCATTGGATTGTCTACGCCTCTGTTGACGCTGGACGAGTGTCTAAGGCGGATGCGTTGACGGCGGTTCACCATCGTAAAGTGGGGAATTATTATTAAAACGCAGAGGACGCAGAGGTCAACGCAGAGGTTCGCAGAGGATGACTGAGAATGAGGTGTCGGGAAAAGTTATTGGGTTGGCGATGAAGGTACACACGGCGTTAGGACCGGGTTTATTGGAGTCAGCCTACGAAGCCTGTTTGAGGTATAAACTCAACAAAGCCGGCTTAAACTTTGAACCCCAGAAACCATTACCGTTAGTTTATGAAGAGATTCGTCTTGAATGTGGATATCGAGTCGATTTACTCGTCGAAAACAAAGTCATGGTTGAACTCAAAGCCGTTGACGCCCTGCATCCCATCCATACCGCCCAACTCCTAACCTACCTAAAACTCTCCCACCATAAACTCGGACTCCTAATAAACTTCAACGTCATCCATCTCAAAGACGACATCAAACGAGTCGTCAATCACCTCTAACCCCCTCTGCGAACCTCTGCGCTTCCCTCTGCGTCCCTCTGCGTTAAAAAAACATTCACCAACCACCCCAAACCATGAACCTCAAACGAGTCGTCAATCACCTCTAACCCCCTCTGCGAACCTCTGCGCTTCCCTCTGCGTCCCTCTGCGTTAAAAAAAACCATTCACCAATCTACCACGCACTAAACCATGAACTCTCCTACCCCTCGCGACGTTCAAGTCCTTCCCATCGCCTCCGACACCACCGTTCTCCGTTCCCGAACGTGGGATAGACTCAAATTTGAAATCGAATACGCCCTACAACGCGGCACTACCGCCAATTCCTATCTGATTCAAGCGGATAAAATTGCCCTGATTGACCCTCCGGGCGAATCCTTCACCGAAATCTTTTTAACGGAACTTCAACGCCGGATTGACCCCAAACAAATCGATTATGTCATCCTCGGTCACGTTAATCCCAACCGAGGCGTTACCCTAAAAGCCTTACTCGAACTCGCCCCTCAGATTCAATTTGTCTGTTCCAATCCTGGTGCGATCGCGCTGCGTGGTATCTTAGATGCACCGGATTTAAAAATAACGGTGGTACGGGGGGATGAAACCCTGGATTTAGGTAAGGGTCATCATCTGCAATTTATCCCCACCCCTAATCCCCGTTGGCCCGATGCCCTTTGTACCTACGACCCGCACACTGAAGTTCTATTTACCGATAAGTTATTTGGCGCCCATCTGTGTGGTGACCAAGTAATGGATGAAGGCTGGACAACAATTAGCGAACACCGCCGCTATTATTTCGATTGTGTCATGGCACCCCATGCGCGACAGGTAGAAAAGGCGCTGGATAAGATAGAGGAGGTGCAAGCAAGGCTTTATGCCACAGGTCATGGGCAATTGGTACGCTATAGCTTAATTCCCCTGACCCAATCCTATCGCCAATGGTGTGAACGTCAAAAAACCCAAGACATAAGCGTTGCTCTGTTGTATGCTTCAGCTTATGGGAATACTGGCACGGTTGCCCAGGCGATCGCACGGGGGATTACCAAGGCTGGAGTTGGTGTAGAATCCATTAACTGCGAAATCGCTGACCCGGAAGAGATTCGCGCCGCCGTGGAGAAAGCCGAGGGGTTTGTCATGGGTTCTCCTACCTTAGGGGGTCATGCACCGACCCAGATTCAAACCGCTTTGGGGATTGTTTTATCCACAGCAACGAAAACTAAACTGGCGGGGGTTTTTGGGTCGTTTGGCTGGAGTGGTGAAGCGATTGACTTGATTGAAAATAAGTTTAAGGATGCGGGGTATAAGTTTGGCTTTGAGACAATTCGAGTTAAATTTAAGCCCACGGAAACCACACTAAAATACGCCGAAGAAGCGGGAACAGATTTTGCCCAAGCCTTGAAGAAAGCCAAGAAATCCCGCACATCCCGCCAACCTGTCAGTGATGCCCAAGTTGCCCGTACCGAACAGGCTGTGGGGCGGTTAATTGGGTCACTTTGTATTATTACCGCGAAGCAGGGAGAACTAACAGGGGCGATGTTGGCAGATTGGATTTCCCAAGCCACGTTTACTCCACCGGGTTTAACCATCGCGGTGGCGAAAGATCGGGCGATTGAGTCGTTATTGTATCAGGGTGATCAATTTGTGGTGAATATTTTAGAGGAAGGGAAACATTTGGGGTTAATGAAGCATTTCCTCAAACCCTTTTCCCCGGGGGAAGACAGATTTGCGGGGGTGGCGACGGAGGATGCTGACAATGGTTGTCCGATTCTTAGCGATGCTTTGGCGTATGTGGAATGTACGGTGGATAATCGGATGGAATGTGGGGATCATTGGTTGATTTATGGGGTGGTGACGAATGGCAAGGTGTTATCGGATGGGGTAACAGCGGTGCATCATCGCAAGTCAGGGACGCATTATTAGTGCAGGGGGATGGTTAGCATTCCGAGTCATCTTCATTGGCTTGTAAGAGAGCAAAATTAATCACAGTAGAACTCAATCGAATTCCTCGGTTGAGCATTTGAGAAATTGCTTGCTGTATTGATAAGGGGTAGCCTTCCCGTTTAGCACGCAGCAAAATACCAATCGAACCCGTAACGGACAGTCCACTTAATCTGGCAATTCGCCTACCCGCGACTTCATCAATACAGACAGTTTGGATGTTTTCATTCATGGCTAACTGAATGACTGCGGCTTCACCTCTGTCGAGTGAATTGATAAGTAATGGGGAAATCGTTAGCGGAGTTGGCTGTTTTTGTAGCCAACTTGCCGCTTCAAATTCCATAACAGCAAAACCGCTAGAACCACCGACAAGGATTTCTTGGCAGACTTCAAAGGGAACCAATACCTGGGTGTAGAGAGATTGCAAAACAGTTAAATCCCCTAATGCTGCCACAATCGCAATTAGGGGTGCGGTGTTGATGACAATCCGTTCAGGTTCAGGCATTTTCTAAATCTGATAATAATTCGGCTTCGGTGAGGTCAATCATCGGCACACCATACCGATGTAAAGAAAGCAGGAATGAGACTCTATCGATGCCAACTAATGCAGCAGCCATACCAGACGATAAGCGTTTCATTTCAAAGAGTTTGACTGCCATTGCCCATTTTGCCTCTTGTTCAAACTGTTCTTTAGTTTGTTGCAGGGCATCAGGAAAGGTTTCTGGGTAGCTAATTGTGAGTTGGTGTGACATAGTATTGTCTTGAATAGGGGGATGCAAAGGGATTTCTCTAGTATTAAAGGATGATTCCCGTTCGACGCCAATTGTGTTTTCTTAATACTAATACCAATTTTCCCGAATTTTATGCCATATCCCATCCCTTTGGGCAATTGCTAGGGAATGTATTCATTGCACGATTAGAATAGGACTTACGCAAAGCCTCTATTTGTAGTGGACTGACACAGCTAAAATTGTGGAATAGATTTGACGTTTAAACTGGGCGCAAGCCTTGCGCCCCTACAATTCTAATCTACCATTTTAGGTGTGCCACGCCAGTAGGGTGTGTTAGCGAAGCGTAACGCACCTTTACATCCATCAGTAGTGTGTCGGCATAAGTTTTGGGGTCTTCCGTAGTTAGTGTGCTAAATTGTTAGTTTGATTTGCCGGAACATGGGACAGCAATAGCTTTAACCAATTTTACCCGGATTTCAAAAGAGTTTTGAGGCGGTGAAAAGCGGCAATCATTGTGTGGCAAGCTTCCTGGTTCATTAAAGCTGATAGTTTAGCCCACTAAGTCCGGAAGACCCATTAAAGGCTGGTTAGAACGTATCCATAACCAGTTATCCACACATCCGGCGGTTCCGCTTCAGTTTCAATCCCTGATTGCGGAGAAGACAGAAGGATTTGTCGGGCGGGAGTTTGTATTTCGGGCGATTCAGGACTTCTTACAGCAACAGCCCAATGGTTATTTTATTATTGAAGCTGATCCCGGTGTCGGCAAAAGTGCCATATTAGCCGAATATGTGCGACAGACCGGATGTGTGGCATACTTTAATGTGCGATCGCAAGGCATCAATCGCGCTGATGATTTCCTCAAGAGTGTTTGCCGTCAGTTAATTGAACGCTATCAGTTATCCTACGATTTGCCCTTGCATCCAGAGAATACCCGCGATGGCAATTTCTTAGCGCGACTGTTAACCGAAATAGCCCCTCACCATTCCCCCATCGTGATTGCAGTGGATGCGTTGGATGAGGTGGAGATGAAGAGTCAAACAGATGGGGCGAATGTTCTCTATCTCCCCCAGTCTTTACCCAATGGCGTTTATTTTATCTTGACAAAACGCCAAACTTATGTTCCATTAACGGTGAATAAGCCCTACCTATTTAATTTAATGGAGTATGGGGCAGAAAGTTTACAAGATGTACAGCGTTATATTGAGCAACAGGTTCAGAAAAAGCCCTCATTACACCAGTGGGTAGAGAATCAGGGACAAGACACAGCCACCTTTATCACCACTCTGGCACAAAAGAGCGATCGCAACTTCATGTATTTGCGCTATGTCCTCGAAGATATCGAGTCTGGCGCGTATCAGGATTTAAATCTTGCCAACTTACCCCAAGGCTTACAGCAATATTATTACCAGCATTGGCAACGCATGGGGATGACAGCTAAACCCTTACCGCGAACTAAGATTAAAATCGTCTATGTTTTAGCAGAAGCCCGGAAACCTGTCTCATCGTTACTGATTTCCCAATTTGCCGGAGAAGATGCATTAACCGTGCAGGAAGTCTTGGATGAATGGGATCAATTTTTACGGGAGGAACAGATTGAAGGACAAACCCGCTACAGTATTTATCATGCCAGTTTCCAGGATTTTCTCCATCGTAAGGAGATAGTTAAAAAGGCGGGGATAACGATTCGAGATATTAATACCTTAATTGCCGATAATTTAGCCGAGGGATTAGGATTGTAATTAAAGTTTGTAGTTGCGCTTTAGCGCCATAAACGCTCGAATCTCCCACTATAAGTTAGCGCTAAACTCAAGTCTCACCAACCGCCTTAGGTTCAAACCCAAGGAACCAAAAGCGAAAGTCCACTAAAGTGGACTAAAATCCATATTAAGTCAGCTTTAGCTGACTTGAGCTATTAGCCCGGAGTTTGAACTCCGGGCGGGTGTTCAATAAGCTTTTTAGGAGACACAGCAATCATGACCATCACATCCAAGAAAATGACGCTTGAGGAGTATCTAAACTATAACGACGGGACAGATACCCAGTATGAACTGGTTAATGGGGAATTAATCGTTATGCCACCAGAAAGCGATTTAAACCAACGAATTGTCATGTTTTTACTGAGCCATTTTCTCCAACAAGGAATTCCCTCCTATCGCTTGCGAATTGGGGCGGAAATTGTGGTGAGTGGTTCACGGGCAACAACGCGCTTACCCGATTTAATGGTACTTTCTGAGGAACTAACAACGGCGTTAGAGGGGGCAAGTCGGTCTACAATAATTATTGATATGCCCCCGCCTCAGTTAGTGGTTGAGGTAGTATCACCGGGACGAGAAAATGCAGACCGAGATTATCGGTATAAACGTTCTGAATATGCAGCGCGGGGGATTGCCGAATATTGGATTGTTGACCCTTCGGCTTCGCTCAGGGTCAACCCAATACAACAACGGGTTACAGTGCTAGAGTGGGTAGAAAGGCTTTATGAGGAGCGGGTTTTTCAGGGTAATCAGCAGATTATTTCACCGATGCTACCGGATTTGGATTTAACCAGTGAGAGGGTGATTAATTCTGGAGGTTGATATTAACTCACCTGTTCAGTTTGTTATTATTGATCCATCAACTGTTGTGCCGATCCTCCTCTTCTTTTATAGATCCCCCTCTTCCCTTGAGATCCTCCTCTTCCCTTGAGATCCCCCTTCCGTCCCCCTTAAAAAGGGGGAGACCAGATGTTGCTTCGCTTTTTTTGCAGGGGGGAAGCCAGAGGATGCTTCGTTTTTATGGTACAGGAGAACAATAAATTACAGCATATTACAGGTTTATAAGGTATACCTAAATTACAGAAAAAGGATAATTAATCAGCGACAATGGATAAAATAACCAATAATCTACCTCACGAACTTAACAACCACTGGTATCAAAGTCCCCCTTTTTAAGGGGGATTCAGGGGGATCTAAACGACTCAATTCCGTGAGTTACTGTTACACTCTTCTCTCTTTTGTCCTCGTCTCTCCACTTCCAGATATACTTCCAACCAAGATAGTCATGGGTGAATTAAAGCAAAAACTCGCAACAATGTCACCGGAAAAGCGACTCTATACCTTAGAAACCCTACCCACTCATTTTGGTGAAGCGGGACAGTTTGAGCGATTGTATCGTTTGCTAACTGATTTTGATTTTATTGAGGCGAAATTAGAAGCACTGGGCGTGCAGGCGCTGATTCAGGATTATGAATTCGTGGGAAATATTACTCCCTGTCCGTTCCAGGAAAAGCTAGGAGACGAACTCCCCGCCCCAGCCAAAACCCTCACCTTAATTGAAGAAACGATGCGGCTATCAGCACATATCTTAGCCGCTGACAAAACCCAGCTAGCCGGACAATTGTGGGGGCGGTTGATGGCGTTTGAATTGCTAGGAATTCAGGCACTCTTGGCGCAAGTCAAGCAGCAAAACAAGCCCTGGTTACGTCCTTTAACTTCCAGCTTTACACCCCCTGGTACACCGTTACGGCGTACCCTCAACGGACATACCGACTGGGTAGATGCAGTAGCCATAAGCCCCGACGGGCAACAGGTGGTTTCCGCTTCATCGGATAACACCCTAAAAGTCTGGGATTTGCAAAAGGACATGGAAAAATGCACCCTCACTGGACATACTGACTTGGTAAATGCAGTAGCCGTAAGCCCTGACGGGCAACAAGTTGTTTCCGCTTCATCGGATAACACTCTGAAAGTCTGGGATTTGGACAAAGGAGTAGAACAATTCATCCTCACTGGACATACCGACTGGGTAAGTGCAGTAACCATCAGCCCCGACGGGCAACAGATTGTTTCGGCTTCAAGGGATAACACCCTGAAAGTCTGGGATTTAGACAAAGGAGTAGAACAATTTACCCTCACTGGACATACTGACTGGGTAAGTGCAGTAGCCATAAGCCCCGACGGACAACAAGTTGTTTCGGCTTCAAGGGATAAAACTCTGAAAGTCTGGGATTTAGACAAAGGAGTGGAAAAATTTAGCCTCACTGGACATACCACCTGGGTAAATGCAGTAGCCATCAGTCCCGACGGGCAACA
>NZ_JAVKEA010000169.1:0-18494 GCF_040221695.1 Coleofasciculus sp. E2-BRE-01
ATCTGCATTTTTCTCGGTTTTTAGAGCAACTTGTAATTTTTCTTTTTGAGCGGGTTTCAAATAATTTTTGGCTGGCATATTTTTTTCGTTTTTCGGATTTCCTATTTTAATTATACCCTATTTAAATGCCGAACAGCTTAACAGCAGCTTACAGCAATTATCAGCAGTTAAATAATGCTGAATTGACTCCGCAAGTTGCCCAGTTTTTAGGCGAGGTTTATGAAGGGGATAATAATTATGAACAGGCGCGGCGTTGGTATCAAGAAGCCAAGGCGGGATATGAGGCAATTGGTGATGAACAGCGGATTGAGTACATCGAAAAAGTGATGCGGCGATTAAATTGATTTGTCATTTGTCATTTGTCATTGACTCAAACGCTTTAGACGTAGGGTGCGTTAGCGCAGCGTAACGCACCATCTATTAATTTTCGGTTGTTTTTTCGGGTTCAGGTGGGTTGAATTTAGAAGGGTGATATTATGTCTGTTATGTTTTTTCAACGCAGAGGTACGCAGAGGTACGCAGAGGGATTGAAGGATTTGGGGTAAAGTTTTGTAGGATTCGGACTTAAGTGAAAGCGATATTGGTTTTTGTAGGTGTTGGGAATATATAGGTAAGAGGATGGGGATGGCTAGTTGGAGTTGGTTCGGGTTAATTCTCCTAAATTCTTCAAGATACTCAAGACGTTATAGAGATCATTTCCGGGTTTGCGTCGCAAGTCGAATTGGCTTGATGTCGCATACTGAGGGATTTGTCCTTGAATTAATTTAATAAATAGGAAACTCCCTCCATTGGAAATCATGCCAAAACTGGGTTGTTCTGGGTGAGGGTTAGCTAGCATATAAGCTAACATCTGTGAGAGTCCGGCTTCAATGGAATAGGCGGCGCGTTTGGATTCGATTACGGCTACCCAAAGGTGCTGCTTGAGAACTAATACGTCTAGTCGCCCTTCTACAATTAAGCCTTGGTCTTCTGTGGAAATATCGACGGATTTTTCGGCTTTGATGTGAAAGGGGAACAGGTAAAAGTCGGCTAAAAATAGCAGGGGGGCAATTATCGCCATGCGGATGGCATTTTCTAATAGGGGTGGGTGTTTGAGGAGATTGAAGTAACCTCGCTTGAGTTTGTCTAACATCTGTTTCTCGATGTCAGAGATTTTAGGAAGATTATTTTGCCATTCTTGAAAGAATTGAGTATCCTCAACTTCGACTAGACTAAATTGTCGTTCTAGTTCGTCTATGGGGATAACTGACGCTTGAACTGTTAAAACCATGGGGTTAAAAATTATAGCGTTAATGTTGGCTATTATAAGGCTATTGTAAGACCATTGGTGTGTTACGCTATCCTACCCTACCCTACCCTTCGGGAACGCTTCGCGAACGCTAACGCACGATGGCGGCGTGGCACACCTTATTTGATGAATTAAATTAGGCTTGTAGTAAGGGAACCTTAGCCCTAGATTCCGTTGGGTTTCCTTGTGTCAATTCAACCTACAATTATTGGTGCGTTACGCTTTGCTAACGCACCCTACGATTTGGCTACGAATGACGAATGACAAATGACAAATGACGATTAAAACCAGTTTCCGGCGAGGATGAATGCTGCCCAATAATAAGGATGTTGATGGGCTAAATTATCGGGATCATTGATAAATTTTCGTTGCACTTTGGCTAGGGCTTCTGCTTTAGAAATGCCTTGATTTAATTGCTGGTAAAAGTCATCCATTAATTGGGCGGTAGAGTTATCGCTGACGCGCCATAAACTGGCGACGGTACTACTGGCATTTGCTCTTAAGGCTACTCCAGCTAATCCTAAGGCAGCACGTTTATCCCCAGAGGCTGTTTGACAGGCGCTGAGGACTAATAATTGAATGGGTTCGCTGCGGGTTTGTTCTCTCTGTTGCAGGAGTTGACCAAATTTTTCGACGGGGATTTTCTTGTCCCAAGCGTAGATGACGGTTTTGGTTGCATCTGAACTAAATTCGCCGTGGGTGGCTAAATGAATGACGGAAAATGGATGGTTAATCAGTTGGTTTCGGAAGTTGGTTTGGGTAAATTGTTCATTTTCTAGTAGTTGGCTGGGAACGGTATTGTGAATCTGTTGCAGTTCGTCCCAGACATTGAATAAGGCGGGTAATTTGGGTGGGTAACTCTCGGCTTTTTTATGAATTCCTCCTAGTAGCCCTTGCCAATGGGTTGGGGATAAGGGTTTGAGGTTAGGAAATTGTGACCCAAGGCTAACGGTAATGTTATAGGTTTCGACTAAGTAATGCTGACCATCGTGGAGAATGGAAAGGGGGAGATTTTGCAGGGTGCTATCGAGAACAAAGACTAGAGTCCCCTCTGGGGGTAAGTCAGCTTGGGCGGGTTGGAGTAACCAGTTATAGAGTTTTTGGGCTGGGGGTAAAATTAAGCGGTCTACTGGATTTTGGGGGTCATCTAATTGTTGGCGCAAGTCGTAGAGGGTTTGGCGAATGTCTTGGGCGGAAACGTGGAGCGTATATCGATAAATTTTTTCCGGAGATGATTCAGATTGGGGTAATTTAACCAGAACTTCTAGACGGTTTTCCAGTAAAATCGGATAGATAATCGCAGCAGGAGGATTTTCACTTTGGTCAATGGGGACTAAGTTGGTAAAACTACAGCGGAGAAAGTCTTCGAGTTCAGCCAGTTGTAGGGCTTCGCTGATGCGGGTGGCTTGGCGGAGATGGTCAGAATTGGCGTCGGGTTGGAGTAGGATTTGCAGGAATTCTTGATAAATGGGTTGCACATCGTCTAAGAAGGAAAACTGCACACCGGGGTTGATGGCTAATAAATTTCGGCGCACGGAATCCAGCAGCTTAATTGAGGCGTCGTAGGCGTGAATGGCGTTTTCTTTTTGCTGCTGTTGCCAATAAATTCGTCCCGATTGCCATAACCATTTATAGGCTAGGTCTTCAGCGTCCAGGGATTGGGCTAAACCGAGGGCTTGATGGGTTAAGTCTTGGGCATCTTTCCATTGTTGATTCTGTTCGTAAATGTGACCTAGTGTACCCCATGCGTCAGATTCTGCCCGTTGGTTTTCCAGGTCTTTTGCTTGGTTTAATGCGACTTGGGTATAGTTAAGGGTATGACTAAAATTGGGGTCATACTGGGGTAATTTAAGTAACTCTTTGGCAAACTTGAGTCGGCTATAAATGGCGATTTTACTGGGGGATAAGTTGGCAAGGGTACTCTGAAGTAATGTGTTAACTTGGGATTGAATTTGAGGTGTAAATTCGGCTGGGTTTGCGGTTGTATCGGTTTTTTCTAGGGTTTGTAACCATTGCTGAAACTCGATTAATAAATGGAGTCGATGCAGTTGGGCTTCTAGGGGTAAGGTGGTGGAGTCGGTGTTGATGGCGGCGGCTTGCTGATAGGTATTTAAGGCTTTTCTTGCCAATTCTTTGGCTTTGTCGCGATTCTGGGTGATATTACTTCTCTCCCATAAGTCTTTGGCTTGGCGGTATAAAGCGTATTGGGTTTTACCTAAACTGAGTAATGTGGCACTTTGGTCGGATGGGGAGTCGATTTGTTCGGCTAAGTCTAAGGCTTGGTGTAAAATGTGGTTTGACTCCTGCCAGTGTCCAACTAGGCGGAGAACATTTCCTAAGTGGCGTAACCCGACAACGGTAAAGGCGGGTTGAGATTGCTGTTCAAAGGTGTTAACGGCGGCGGCTAATTCGCCTGACTCAGATAAGTTGCAGTGATTGTCTACTTGGAGGGCTTGCAGAGAAACTTGACAGGCGCGACGATAGAGTCCTAAGGCTTCCATGGCTTGGGCTTGGTTGAATCGGCTACCTGTTACGCCGATGTCATCATTGAGTTGCTGATAGATTTGCGTTGCTTGCTTCCAGGTGGCTAATGCAGATTCTGCCCGCCCTAAGGCTAATTCTAGATGACCTCGGTGATTCAGGGCTTGAGCATAAAGGCGCGATCGCTCTCCTGATTCTGCTACGGTGTCTAATAGACTCAGACTGGCTGTGATTGCGGCGTCGGCGTCTGTCCATTGGTGCAGTTTCTGATAGGCTAAGGACAGATAACTCAACGCCTGGGCTTGATGCAGGGTATTCCCTTGGTTTTCATAGCCTTGGGCGGCTTGTCGCCAGAGGTGAATGGCTTGTTGATAGTCTTTGGCGGCGTAGAAGGTTCTCCCTTGGGCTATAGATTGTGCGGCGGATTGGATTGGAGGGGTGATTGGATTAATTTGGGATAAGACAGGGGGGATACCGATGAATAGGAATAATCCGAGAATAAATCCAATTAGTAGATGGCGATTGTTATTTGTCATTCGTCATTTGTCCTTTGTTATTCGTTGTTTGGGAAGCCGTAGGGTGGGTTTCGACTTCGCAAGAGCCCACCAACATACCAGTCAGTGACATTTAGGTTAAGTCTTGAATCTCGGTAATACTTAATCCGGTTTTTTGACTAATTGTTTCAATATCTAAAACATCGAGAAGTTCACGGGCAATGGCAATCGCTTTTTCACGCATACCGTCTAGTTTGGCTTTGCGAATCGCATTCTGACTATCTTGAATAAAAATCTCTCGCTTCTCTAGGGCTTCTAACTCTCGTTTGGTTAGTTTACTCTGTCTGGCAATGGTAAATGCTTGTTTCAGGGCGGGAATTGTTGCCATTGGCGGCGGCACGTCTTTTAAGGTGTTGGCGAATTTGAGGAAGTAGAGCCATTTATCGGTTAAGGTTTCTGATTCCTCCAGGCTTTTATTGAATTTGGGTAATTCGACAAAGACTAATTCAATATCATCGGTATAATCCGTTAACTCTTCCTTTTCCTTGAGGCAATAGCGAGAGATGACTTTGGCATTGTTGGGGAACATCTCAAAGTCGGTAATGGTTAAGGCAATCACCGGATTCAACAAGTTGTAATCTTCCCCGACTCCCAGTTGAATGGAAAATGCTTTGGCGGCATTATACAGGACTCGTTTCTCAAAGCCTAAAACGTTGAGTACCTGCATTTCAATGATGACGGTTTTGTTTCCAGTGATGACGGCTTTAACATCTAGGTAGGAATCCTTAATTCCCTGGATACGAGGCGATTGATAAGGGTCAAGGATTTCTAGGTCTTGAATTATCTCCTGTTCCTGATACAGAATAGCATTCAGGAAACTAATCAAAATTTCCTTACTTTTCTTGGAACCAAAAATCTTCTTAAAGGCAAAATCAGTTTTCGGATTAATAAACGTCATCAGTCAACAACATCCTATTTATTTCAGAACTATCAACCCCTCACCTCCCCACATTCCCATCCCTCTGCGAACCTCTGCGTAAACCTCTCTTGACCTCTGCGTTAAAAAATATATAGCGTTGCTCATAAGATGAGGTCTATGAGGGCGCAAGCCTTGCGCCCCTACATTTATTTTGGTGTCCCTCACGCCTCACCAACTCAATCTCATCCCTCATCATTATCCCCCATTCATTACTCAACAGCACTCTGACAATGTAGCGGATTTTGCCAACCCGTATTAGGGGTAACATTGGGCGCTTGGGCGGTGAGAACTATTGTTCCATCGGGTAACTTTATCCAGCCTTGGGCTTCAATTATTGGCGTTGAACGAGTCTGGGTTACAGGTTCAATTTTTGCTGGAGAGTTATCGCTACTGGGAGTCAACGGACGTAAATCTTCCCACACGTTATATGTTCCCGTTACTTGGGAAATTGTGGGCGGAACTCCGCCGCGTCCACTGATGATAAAATGACTGGGAGTTTGGTCAGAACGCCCTTGACAGAAATTGACAAATTCTGGGGGAGAAGCTGGCGCGGGTAATTGCAGTAATCCGGTGTCGGGGTCAATTTCTAAGTCGTTGATTTGAACGACTCCTTGTTCACCAAATTCTGAACTGGCGGTAATGTCAGAAAGGGGAGTCAGGCGAGGGCGAAATTCCAGTCCATAAATCTTGTTGGTGGTGATATCCACTCTTCCCCCATTCCCGAAGAATGCATTGGCGGTAATATCGCTATTTTCCCAAGGAAGCCCGACAACAAAGGGAGAATTAATCCGGATATTACCTCCATTTCCGCCAGCTTGGGCAGTTCCGGCGGTGGTGGAAATTAAACTGTTATGGCGTAGGAGTAGTATATCGTTAACGTTGAGGGTAATATTGCCACCCTCAGTGGCTTCAGTTTCAGCAATAATAGTTCCCTGCTGATCTAATATTATTTTGTTTGCTGTGACTTCTATATCCCCAGCATCTCCTGTGGCTTGACTAATCGGTGGGATTTCAATCCCTGATAAAACAGTTGGCGGTGTCGGGAGAACCCTTACTCTTGTCGCACCGCCAGCCGCTACAGAAACTCTGGCTTGTTCCCGAACGATTAAATCCTCTGTGTTAATTGTCAAGTTTCCGGCTTGACCTGCGCCCAAGGTTTGAGCATACAAACCACTGGGAACACCATTATTTGCTCTCCCACTCAGTTCAATGGTAGAAGCATTTACCGTTAAATCCCCACCCAAACTATTATTCGGATCTTGACCAAAGGTGGAAGCGGAAGCGACTGCGCCATCTTCGGCTATTAGGTGATTGGCATTAATGATTAAATCTCCCGCATTACCAATATTACCTGTATCGGTAAACAAGCCACTGGAAACTTCATCACCATTGGCTAAAATCCCCGTCCCACTCAGTTGCACGGTTGAGGCATTTACTGTTAAATCTCCGCCATTCCCTGTGGTGACAGTGGACGTAGTTACGATTGCCCCATCTTGAACCATTAACTGATCGGTATTAATGGTTAAATTTCCCGCGTCTCCTGGTGGGAAATCTTCAACCGTGAGGGCGCTTGTGGTGATGGCAGTGGGTAATATACCATCATTCCCCATTAATTGAACGGACTCATTGGCATTGATAATTAAGTTTCCACCCTTACCTGCACCGGAGGTAAAAGCTGATACTCTTGCCCCACCCTGAAGCCTTAAACGGTCAGTTTCAATCTTTAATTCTCCAGCATTTCCTAGATCATAAGCTTCAGTTAATATCCTGGCTCTCCCTTGCAGATTTAACTCTGGAGTTTTGACTAAAATATTTCCGGGTTCACCACTGCCATCAGAGGTAGCAAACAAACCTGTTGAATTTTCCTCAGCTAGGGATTGCGTTAGGTTGACCGACTCAGACGCATCAATTGTTATATTTCCGCCTTGATTGTTACCAACCACTCTAGAAAGTAATCGGGTACCATCAGCGAGAACAACTGACTGGGCTGTGACATTAATATCACCACTGTTACCCGTTCCGGCATTATTCGTGGAGTCGATAATCACTCCCGTGGCATTAACGGAACGATCACTATGAATACTAATTTCGCCACCATTTGAGGTAATTCCACCCATCAGATTAATATCACGGGTTGCATCTAAGATAATCGGTCCCCCTGGGGTTTGTAGGTTGCCTGTGGTGATGCGTCCTGGGGATGGACTATTATTCGGTGGTTGTTCTCCCGAAGATGTTACACTTGACCTCACAGAAACACTAACATTATCTATTCCCCAACTTTCATTATTAATATCAGCATTGGAAAGTTGGGCAAAGAAATTAATTTGAATTGAATTGTCTGAATGTTTGAAATCCTGGCTTAAGTTGTAGACTGAATCAGCTGCTCTAATTTGGTTAAGTGATGGAAAGAAAAATTCGTATCCGAGGGTGTTGACTTCACTAGCTTTTTTATGTGCAGGGTTATTAACAATTTCTGAAGGATTATATTCCGCAGGATATGACTGGGCTTGTATGTCTTCAGGTTGATTTCCAAAGATAACATCATAGTTTTTAAATGTTGTATTGATCAGGGTTTGACCCCCCTCAATATTCAAATTCCAAATATCAGGTCCGTTATTTGGTCTATTTCCATCCCATGAACGGATAATGAATAGATCCAGAGAAACAGTAGCTACTTCATGGGGTGGCAGATTATCCAGTTTTAGGCTTATTGTCTCGCTGCCAAACTGCCCCAAAAATCTACGGTTTCCTTTCGGTGTGATATCCGTTGATGTATTTGACCATACATCAGGAATGTCTCCTTCAAAATCATCACTATAAACAGGAATCAATGTCGTTGGCGGATGTTTTAACTCGTCTACCCCCGCTCGTAAAATTAAAGCTGGACTCTCTCTCAATATCTTAATATCCGGATCATCTCCTTCCGTTAATGTCGTATCTTCACCCGTAATCCGAATATTTCCTGTGGCAATACTTCCTCTTGCCTCAACCTTCAGCGAAACCCCTGTATAATCCCCCAGAACCACATCGCCTTCGGAACTAATAATCGGGTCATATAAACTGATAAAATTCCCCGGTTCCCCCGCTAAATTCAGAATCGCAAACTGACCCCCACTGGCAAAATGAGCGTCCCCAGAAATGACCCCATCACTAATTAAACTCAAATCCCCACCACTTTGAAACGGCGTTCCTGGATGATTCAATGCCAGAATATCAATACCTTGATTTCCTTGAATATAAAGATTCCCGCCAGCATGGGCAATAAACGGAGTTTCTACACTATCCCACACTCGCACTGTATCCCCCGCCAATAAGATTAAATCTCCGGCGGTGACTAACTGACTTTCTTCTAAAATTAAGTTATTATTCGCCAATAAAATAGCCGACTGCGCCAACCCATCCCGCACCGTTGCATCCCCATTCACGGCGGCTATCTCCAAATGTCCGGCGGGGGCGGCTAATTGTCCGGTACTGCTAATTGTTCCACCAACTAAGGTTAAATCTTCCCCAACTTCTAGATTGCCAGAATTGGTAATCGCGGCTGGATTCTGATTTCCATATTGCAACCCCAAAGGCACATTAATGGTTAACAATGGCGGTGCTTCTGGATTAGTCGCACTAAAGATAGTGCCATTCTCAAATACCACCCCATTGGCTGTACTCCCGACAAAGGAACCCCGGATGTCTAATTGAGCATTTTCGCCAAAGAGAATTCCATTGGGATTGATCAAAAATAAATCAGCCGCACCGTTGACGCCTAATGTCCCCAAAATGTCCGAGGGATCAGTTCCAGTTACGCGACTAAAAATGGCTTCGATTCCAGCAGGGTTGGCAAAATAAACCCGTTGTCCTTCGTTAATATTAAATTCTAAAAAGCTATGAAATAATGCCGAACCTCGGCTAGCGCCATCCTGAATTAAATCGGCGGTTACTCCATCGATAACCACCCCATCGGGTAGGATTGAGGAACCTTCAGCGCCTAATGTGAAATCGGGTGTAATCTGGGCGAGGACAGGGTTACAGGGGATGAAGAGGAGGGGAGCGATCGCGCTTCCCTGTATCAGACGTTGTAAGCTTTGATTGATGGTCATCATAGCACCCTCTTTGATTTGAGATTTAGGTGATTCCTAACCTGATATTTTATTGTGTTCTGTGTCCTGTGTCCTGTAATCCTGTAGGGGCGAGTCGCTGCACTATCGTGATGGGGAAATCCATTTTATCGACTCGCCCTCATCGTTGGTTCACCTGTTGCAAAGGATAACTCGGTGGGTTACGGCAGATAGTTAATTAAAGGGTGTGTTTCCTGAATTGATTACTGCCTAACCCACCCTACAGATTCCGGTTGATCTGGGTCTATAGGACGGCATATTTTTCCATGATATAAAAATACCAAAACTCTCCCAAAAAATCAACCCCTAATCCTATTTTTTTAGTAGGGGCGCAAAGGCTTGCGCCCTCGCTATCGTTACGGAAAAATCCATTAATTTTGTTTAGCAATCCTCGTTGGTTCACCTGTGGGAAAGGATAACTCGGTGGGTTACGGCAGATAGTTAATTAAAGGGTTGGTTTCCTGGATTGATTACTGCAAGAGCCCCCCTACAGATTCTACAGATTCCAGTTGAGTTCCCTTTTTCAGATGTCTGCTAACTATCCTGATTATCTGACAAGTCTCCAAAGCGTTCTCGATAGCGCTCCAGCAGTGCCGCCATTTCCGCAGTCTGCTGTCCTAATTCCTGGTTGGCTGCTTCAAGTTCCAAAGACGATAGCAAACGTTCTCCCGTATTCGCATCTTCAATCACCAAACAGCCATTGTGCAAACTCATCAGCACTCCTAACGTGGAACAGTAAATGCGTCCTTCTTCATCAGGAGTAATCGGTTGATAAAGTCCTTCCACCAATCGATAACCTAAAACTTCTTCAATTACCTGTCCCCGCATCAGGCGGCGGTCAATTATGATGTACTCACTCACTCGGGTACGAGCATATTCTAAAACCTTTTTTTCGCGGTCTTCTTTGCGGTAGCGAGGGGAGACGACTTCCAAAATGAAACTAGGACGCACTCCCTCATCAGCAATAATAAACTTGGAGCGATTTTCACCTTTGTTACTAATACCAAAGGCGACAAATGTATCTGGACAGTGGTCACCTTGTCCAGGAATGTCCCATTCAATTAACAAATCGCGGAATACTCCGGTGGTGGGGTCATTGGCATAACGGCGCGTCAAGATATCTTTAGCCTGACCTGCGATATCATCGTGAAAGGTACTGTTAGGCAAATGATAACCCTCCTGGGGATGGAGAAATTCTTCAGGAGTGAGCGGCACTTGGTTTTGGGTTATTGTGCCGTCAGGTTGATAAACGGTGATTACACGCCAGCCGGATTCGGCTAAATCGGTAGCGCGATCGTTTTTTTTTGTTTCCGGGGGTGAAGGAAAGCTAACCATTACTAAGCTGTCCTGTCTTATGTTTGTAATCAGTGATTTCCAGTATATAGCGGTTCTTATTTGAAAGCACTAAGCTGTTATGGATTCCTAGCCTGACATTTGTTTTATTTTGTTTTATTTTGTTTTGTGTTCTGTAATCCTGTATGGGCGAGTCGCTGCACTATCTTCAGGGAAAAATCTATTAATTTTATCGACTCGCCCTCGTCGTTGGTTCACCTGTGGGAAAGATAACTCGGTGGGTTACGGCGGATAGTTAATTAAATGGTTTGTTTCCTGAATTGATTACCGCCTAACCCACCCTACGGGTGAAGGTGAATTGGGGTCTATAGGACGGCACATTTTCCCATGATAATAAAATACCGAAAATCCGCAAGAAAGTCAAGCCCAGACCTACACCCAGAACCCCCGAAAATTATCGCCCTATTTTAGAGACTCTTTCGGTATAATGCACTGTGAGGTAACACCCGCAGTACCTCTGTCAATGTAGTAATTCCTTGGGTGACTTTTTCAATTGCCGCCATCCGAAACGAGTCAAACTTAATTTCCTCTAAATACCGATGTAATTGGGTCATACTTCCCTCATAAATTAACTGCCGCACCCGATCATCAACATTTAGAATTTCCACAATCGCTTCCCGCCCTAAATACCCCGAATTAAAGCACTTAGAACAGCCCTTTCCCTGACGCCAAGATTGGGGATTCGCCTCTTCCCTAGATATGCCTAATTTACGTAAATCTGTTTCCGTGGGATTGTAAGGTTCAGCACAGTGGGGACATACTTTCCGAACTAAACGCTGTGCCACAATGCCTAATAACGCATCACTGACTAAACCCGGATCAGGTCCAATATCTTTCAGCCGGGGAATCGCACTCACCGCATCATTGGTATGCAGCGTGGTTAACACCAAATGTCCTGTTAATGCCGCCCGAATCGCAGTTTCTGCCGTTTCGTTATCCCGGATTTCACCCACCATAATAATATCCGGATCTTGGCGTAAAATCGCCCGTAAACCCGCCGCTAATGTCATCCCCGCTGCTTCATGAACTTGGGTTTGAGTAATCCGAGGTAAAACATATTCTACCGGATCTTCTACTGTCACCACATTGACATGTTCAGTCGCCACAGATTGCAGGGAATTGTACAGTGTACTGGTTTTCCCCGAACCCGTGGGACCGGTTAAAATAACAATTCCTTGGGGTTGTTCTAACCAATTCTTATAGATACTCAGTTTCTTTGCTGAAAACCCCAAATCCGCTAAACCCGAAAAGGGATTTCGTCGGGGAAGTAAGCGAATCACCACTTTTTCTCCCCCCACACAAGGAAGGGTACTCACCCGCATATCCAATCCCAAATCCGTGTCGTCACCAGACGTATAATTTTCGCCAATCCGCCCATCTTGGGGGCGGCGACTTTCAGCAATATCCATATTAGACATTACTTTCAGGGCGACAATACAAGGGCGACTAATATCAGCAGGTAGGGTAGTAATATCTCGGAGAATCCCATCAATCCGATACCGCACTCGTAATCCTTCCAGTGATGGTTCCAGGTGAATATCACTGGCGCGGTTGCGGAGGGCGCCGGAGATAATGGTTTTAATCCGGGTAATTTGGTTATCGGCTTTTTTGAGATAAAGTTCGGTGGTTTCAGTAATGTCTTCGGGTTCAGATTCCCCCGTAATCGGATTAACTGGGGACGTAGACGTGATAGTATTACCGTTATAGGTTTGACTCAGATGCCAATTGCGATAACTTTTGCGGGCTATGGGAATAATCTTAATCTCAGTCAGGGTGCGATCGCACAAATTCTGAATCGCTTCGGGTTTAAGAGAGATGGGACATCCCAAATAGTAGCAACCGCGCCAAAGTAACAGGGGAATCACTGGGGGGACTTTGCTGCAATTATAGATTGCCAAAAAATATTGTATTTTTACTCCAACAACTATTCATTATTTTTACTCCTGATATCAAGGTAATGATTGCTATTAGATCAGTTGGGAAAAAATACACGTCAGCAGAGGACGCACTGACGTGCGCCCCGACAGAATCAGTGTTGCACTAAACGGAGAAGCGCTATAAGTGATGAGCCGGGGTTGACAAGATTTTAGCCAAGTCAACCCCAAACTAAACGATTATGGCGACTCCTTAATTGAATGCTGATTCAAGATTAGTTGGTGCGCCAACGTTGATTCGGATTATTCCGATTACATTCCCACAAATGAACCCGTCCGTAGTTTTTGCGCTCGGGCATATCGAGACAGAGGTTAGTATTAGCCCGTTTGATTTGTAAATAGCCACCACCCAAATCCGTCAACGTCCAGTTTTGGTCTGGATCACTCTCGCGACAGGGCCAAACGTTTACCCGTGCGCCATTATAAAGATAATGAGCATTGAGACATTTACCTGTGGATTTGTGCTTTAACAACGTGCCCCAGTTTCCGGGTAACTGTTTAATATGTTGGTCTGGATCACGATCATTGCGTCGCCATGATGAGATAACCAGCATGCCATTTACTGAAACCGCAGTGATAACTTTTATCATTCAGATAGCCAGCAGTCATTGTAACTCTTCGTCCCAGGGCTGCTGTTGAAAGATTGTGATAGATTTGGGCAATTTCTCGTGGAGTTTTATACCGCTCATCTTGAGTTTCTCGACACCGACCGGATTTCCATACAATGCCATCAAATCGGGTGTTATCACTACTGTACTCGTCCCACTGCTGATTGCTTAATCCAGAAAGGGTAAGAGCCTTAGCATTCTGCGTATTTGGAGGAATTATGCCTGAGATGGCTAGATAGACTCCAGTTGCTGCGATCGCAGAAATGAAACGTTTAGTCTTCATAATTCTTGTCCTGCAATGAAAATTTGCCTCGAAACAAGCAAAAAGCCGCAGAAGCGGATTCCTTAAATCCACTTCATCGGCTTCGTGAGACTCACACCCATCAAATGCCTGGTGTATCTAACAGATATTGACTGATTTGTGCTTGTGTCTCAGCCGTGCCAGTCCTCTCAACCGTGCGACATGACTTGAGACAATATTCAAAACTTTTCGCTGAACCTTACACAGAATAAGGCTTACCGACTAGGGAGATAGATTATGCGATTTTCCCCTATTTTTGGCTTAGTTGGCTTCTGGTCGGCTTCTTGCTGGGGAAAGTTTAGAAGCAAGAATGCTAACACCAGCGAATGATATTATCGTAACACTGAATTCCTCTGTGAAGCGAAAACTTTAGATTTATTTACAATCTTTGATTGTCACTCAATTAAGAGGAATGTTACTGACTTGGCAACCCAGAGGTAGAGACTAAAATGCAACGTCTGGAACATAAATGATGTGTCCTAACAGCTATGGCGGTTGCTATAAAAAGCCGAAACGCCCTATTTTTCAGGGGAAATCTATTACTTGTGTGGGCGCAAAACTTGCGCCCCTACGCCCCCGCTATCGTGATGGGGAAATTCATTAATTTTATCGACTGCCCTTGTCGTTGGTTCACCTGTTGCTAAGGATAACTCGGTGGGTTACGGCGGATAGGGAATTAAAGGGTTTGTGTCCTGGATTGATTACCGCCTAACCCACCCTACGGGTTACGGTTGATTGGGGTCTATAGTCGTTGGTTCATCTGTTGGAAATGATAACTCGGTGGGTTACGGCAGATATTTAATTAAAGGGTTTGTTTTGTGGATTGATTACTGCCTAACCCACCCTACGGGTTACGGTTGATTGGGGTCTATAGGACGGCACATTTTCCCATTGTATAAAAATACCTGAAATTTACCAGAAAGTCAAGCCCTATTTTGGTCTTTTTTGGGGCAATGTTCCTTTGACTGACAATTAAAACCTGATTGTTTGTAGGGACACGATACTATCGTGTCCCTGTCTTGGATCAATCGCGGTTCTAGATGATAGTGAAATCGAAATGGGTGAGGGTATTGGCTTGAACCCCAGCTAAGGTGGCAAGCTGTTCACCACTGTCCTGAATCGTGAGGAAAGTGTCATTTTCTTGGCTGTTGGTTCCTTGGCTAATTGACAGATCATTAAAGGTAATTCCGCCCGTTAAACCAATCCAATCCATGCCAACGGTAAAGTTGAATATGGTATCGACACCTGCACCTGAACCGAGAATGAAGGTATCCATACCAGTACCGCCGGTCATTATCTGCACCACCATCTAGGTAATCATCGTCGGTTCCGCCAGTGAGGATATCTTCACCGTCTTGACCATAAAGTTGGTCATTACCGCGATCGCCTTTTAGGGTATCATGACCTAAACCGCCCTCGAGGTAATCGTTTCCATCGTTCCCCTCTAGGGAATCATCGCCCTGTTGACCATAGAGTTGATCATTGCCGATATCGCCGATAAGCTGGTCATTGTCTAAGCCGCCTTCTAGGTAATCATTCCCGGAACCGCCGCTTAAGATATCGATACCGGATTGACCGAAAATTTGGTCATTATCGCCACCGCCGTTAATCTGATCATTGCCACTTCCGCCATCCAGATAGTCATCCCCGGCTTGTCCGGATAGGGTATCATTGTGATCACCGCCCCAAACTAAGTCATCACCGGAACCGCCATCCAGGATATCGTGACCCGTTTGACCATAGAGTTGATCATCCCCGGAACCGCCTTGTAATAGGTCATTATCAGCGCCACCGTCGAGGAAATCTTCACCCTGACGTCCGTAGAGGCGATCGCGTTCTGTGCCACCATAGAGTTGGTCATCCCCAGAACCACCATCTAAATAGTCGGTTCCGGCTTGTCCGAATAGGGTATCGGCACCGGCTTCACCCCGGAGTTGGTCACTTCCATCCCCGCCATCTAACCAGTCATTGCCTTTCTTCCCATAGAGGCGGTCAAATCCTGCATTCCCCATCAGTTGGTCATCACCAGCACCACCGTTGAGGAGGTCATTGCCAGAATTCCCCTCTAGGGTATCATTATCGTTGTTCCCGTAGAGGCGGTCATTTCCCTCACCCCCCGATAGCTGATCATTACCATCGCCACCCTGGAGGACATCGGTTCCGGCGTCTCCGGATAACATATCTGCGTCATCACCCCCCCAAAGGGCGTCATTTCCGACACCGCCTGCTAAGGTATCAAATCCGGCGCGACCATATAAGGTATCATTGCCGTCATCTCCATTAAGTTGGTCACTGCTATCGCCACCATCCAGGAGATCATTGCCATCGCCACCTGTTAGAGTATCGCGATCGCGTTTACCATAGAGACGGTCATTTCCAGTACCACCCGTGAGGTGATCTTCCCCATCCCCGCCTTCCAGGTAATCGTCACCAGTACCACCATCCAGGGTATCATTGCCCTGTTGACCGTAAAGTTGGTCATTCCCTGCATCACCGGTGAGTTCATCTTCACCTGCACCCCCATCCAGGTAATCATTATCTGCACCGCCTGCTAAGGTATCATTGCCAGCATCAGCATAGAGTTGGTCATTCCCTGCGCCACCGATAATCTGGTCTTCCCCTTCCCCGGCATTGAGATAATCGACCCCAGCGCCGCCATCTAAGGTATCATTACCTTGGCGACCATACAGGCGATCGTTATCGTCACCGCCTGCTAGTTGGTCATTGCCTAATCCGCCGTCCAGGTAATCAAAACCCGCATCACCAGATAACTGGTCATCTCCCTCTCCTGCTTCCAAACGGTCATCACCGCTACCGCCATTTAAGGTATCATCCCCAGCTTGTCCGTAGAGTTTATCGTTATTATCGCCACCGGATACTAGGTCATTTCCGTTTCCGGCTTCTAGATAATCATCCCCGGCTTGTCCGATGAGTTCATCATCTCCATCATCACCATAGAGATGATCTTGACCCGCGCCACCGTCTAGGGTATCGTTACCGGATTGTCCATACAGGTGATCATTCCCATCGCCACCCAGTAGCAGATCATCGCCAGCGCCACCATCCAGGTCATCGTTTCCAGATTGACCCAAAAGTTGGTCATCGTCATCACCCCCAATCAGATTATCATCGCCAGAACCGCCATCGAGGGTATCATTCCCCGCCTGACCCAAAAGTTGATCGTGATCATCGCCACCACTGAGACTATCATCCCCAGAACCGCCGTCTAGGTAATCGATTCCGGCTTCTGCAATCAGTTGGTCATCGCCGTCACCACCTTCTAAATAGTCATGTCCCTCACCACTGCGGAGGAAATCATCTCCCCCTTGACCCAAGAGGCGGTCATTCCCTTGGTTGGCTTCTAAATAGTCGTTATCTGCACCACCATCGAGTTGATCATCTCCTGTACCGCCGACAATATGGTCATCTCCAGCATCACCATAGAGTTGGTCATTCTCGTCATCGCCAAAAATGCGATCGCGTCCCATTCCACCACTGATGAAATCCTCACCAGCACCGCCTTCTAGGGTATCATCACCATCATCTCCGTAGATCAGATCATCGCCATATCCACTATCACCTTTGACCCAATCATCACCACCGCCAGCGTGGATCGTATCATCCCCATCGCCGCCACGGATATAATCAGCATCGCCTTGATCGGTGACGCCTTGTAAGTCACCATAGATGGTATCCGTACCTTGATTGCCAAAGATTTGGTCTTGACCCAAACCCCCGATTATTTGATCATCGCCGCGTTCGCCGTACAGGGAGTCATTTCCGGCTTGTCCATCCAGGGTATCATCGCCTTTATCAGCAGTAATCCAATTGGCTTGATTATCGCCAATTATTTCGTCATCATGGCGAGAACCAATCACATTTTCTATCGTGGAGAGGGAATTGTTGTCTTGGTGAGGGATAATAATATCCATATCGCCCCAACCATCAATCACTCGTCCCGTTTCCAGGTTGACATACACACTTCCCGGATCACGGCGGAAGCTGAGGGTATCAGTACCATTCCCCCCATCAAACTGATCCTCTCCGGCGGTACTGAGAATTAAGTCATCCCCAGCTAACGCCTGGATTTGGTTGTCCTTGCGATTGCCAATCAGGATATCATCGAATTCAGACCCGATGATATGTTCTAAGTTCTTCAGCGTATCCGTGGTACCAAATCCGTCAATGGCGGTTCCGGAGTTAATGGTAAAATCGGGTTCTAGGTCGCTATAGTAGTCACTGGGGTTCGCATCAGTAATTTCTTCAGCCGCGCGATCGCTGCGGTTATGGTCATAGTTGCGATACTCGTTAATATTAACGATGACGCCATTGGGTGAGGTGTGGTAACTCACGGTATCATTATCCCGACCGCCATGAATCAGGTCATCCCCGGCTTCTCCCATGAGGAAATCATCGCCAATTTCGCCATAGAGTTCATCGTTCCCTTGATTTCCGTAGAGTTGGTCGTTGTTGGCTTGACCATGGAGAATATCATCCCCGGAATTCCCTTCTAGGTAGTCGTTTCCGTCACCGCCTTCTAATCGATCATGACCTGCATTTCCATAGAGGAAATCGTCATCGGTTTGACCATAAAGCGTATCTTCTCCGGTACCGCCTGCTAAGGTATCGACACCGGAACCACCGTCGAGAACATCGTTATCGGCTTCGCCATTGAGGAAATCATTCCCAGATTGACCATAGAGGACGTCGCGACCTGTGCCACCATAGAGTTGATCCCCATGGCTACCACCATCCAAGAAGTCATCACCCGCGTTTCCGTAGAGTTGGTCGTTTCCGGCTTGACCGTAAACTGAAGTTCCCCCCATCCCGATTGAGGATAGAAGCCTAAACCGTGACTATGTAAGCGTTTGAGCCAATTATTCTTCTCAATTCGTACCCATGTATATTTAAGATTTTCTTAATACTCTTGGGGAAAAATCTGTGAGA
>NZ_JAVKEA010000170.1:0-45940 GCF_040221695.1 Coleofasciculus sp. E2-BRE-01
TTTCGCCTCCAACAGACAATTCCATCCTGACACCCGACACCCGACACCCGACACCCGACACCCGACACCCGACACCCGACACCCTTGCTCAACCGAGCTTTCACCTTAAGTTGACACCAATGTCCCTAAACCCGCCCCTACTCTCCCCCATCTCCCCTATCTCCCCTATCTCCCCCATCTCCCCCATCTCCCCTATCCCTTTTTACTCCGCCGCCCCTGCAGCTTTGAGAATCCCCACGACTTCTGGATACCCATTAAATTCAGCAATCATCATCGCCGTATAGCCCCCCCGATTTTTGAGGGTGACATCCGCACCTGCGTCTAATAAACATTTCACGGCGGGAATATAACCCCGATGGGCTGCCCACATTAAGGCTGTCGCCCCCGCACTATCTCGCTGATTCACATCAACCCCGGCTGCTAATAATGAGCGTATCAGTTCACTATCCCCTTGATCAGCCACCTTCATTAACAGGGTTTTCCCTTTTATATCGGTCAGATTGGCATTTGCCCCCGCTTTGAGCAATACTGTTACCGTTTCGGGATATCCCTGAGATAGGGCAAGGGTAAGTGGGGTTTCACCTTGGTTGGTGGCATTTACGTCAGCGCCATGTTGCACTAGCGCGATCGCAATCTCTGTGTGACCATGTAAAGCAGCTAGCATCAGTGGGGTGTCACCGAGCTTATTTTTCAGGTGTACGTTAGCATTACGCTGGAGTAACGTCTCCACAACCGTCGTATGCCCTTCTACCGAGGCTAAATGTAAGGCTGTCTCCCCATCCGCATCCTGGAGATTAATCTCTGCCCCTGCCTCCAGTAATGCCCGCACAATGTCACAATGACCCCCGGCTGCTGCCGCCATTAGCGCCGTTCCCCCCCTGGGATTGTGGTGATTTACATCCGCACCCGCCGCGACTAACGTCTGAACCACTAACGTATGCCCTTGATCCGCCGCTAACGTCAGCGCGGTTTCACCATCCTCATCTGGCAAATTGACATCAGCACCATGCGCCAACAATGACTGAATAATCGGTAAATAGCCTAACTCCGCCGCCTGGATGAGTGCGGTTCTGCCATCAAGGTTGCGAGTATTGGCATCAAACCCACCCTCCAGCAATCGGTTCACCATCTGAATATGACCCTCACTCGCCGCTAGCAGCAATGCCTCTGAACTGAGTGTGCCATCTGCCCCAGCTTCGAGTAAGAGGTTGACAATTTGAACATGACCACTTTCCGCCGCTAGCTTCAGGGCGTTATCGTTATCTTTATCTTGGATATTGACATCAGCACCTGCTGCTAATAACCGTTGCACCAGTGTGAGATGACCTTTATGTGCCGCCACCATCAGCGCCGTGCTACCATCTTCATTCTTGGCGTTAACATCAGCACCTGCGGCAATTAGCGTTTCCACTGCATCCACCTGATTCGCGGCGACGGCTAGCATGAGTGCGGTTAAATTGTACCGTTTTCGCGGCAGGTTAACCTTAGCACCTGCGGCAATGAGCGATCGCACGATTTCGGTATAACCTCGTTGAGCGGCGATCATCAATGCCGTTGTGCCATCGCCATCGGTTGCATCGATATTCACCCCCTGACTCAGTAGGGCTTGGATTTGGGTCAAGTTACCACTTTGGGCGGCTTTCAGCAGTAAGCCATCAGTGTTTTGGATCATCGCTGTTGTCTAATTGCAGGGGAAATCTACCTCTTGGGAGGGAAGCCAGTTTCGTTATCAGACTTTAGACGAAACCGCAGCTATGCTATGTTAACTTTTGTCACTATATTAAAACTGCTCCAATAAGCTTATGAACTTCGACATCCCAGAACCGATTAAAGTTTACTCCCAATTCTTTCACCCTATAGTGATGTGGCTCTTGCTGGCAACTGCTATTTATGCCCTGTATCTGGGGATCAAAATTCAACAGACGAGAACGGCAGAAGGTGAACTCCGAAAAGAGCTAGTCAAGGGCAAATACAATATCAAACACCATCAAATTGGCTCAGCACTGTTAGCCTTTATGGTGATTAGCACTGTCGGGGCAATGGCGGTAACTTATATCAACAACGGCAAGTTGTTTTTCGGTCCCCACTTGCTGGTTGGCTTAAGTATGACTGCTATCATTGCCACCTCAGCCTCTCTGACACCCTTTATGCAAAAAGGGCATAATTGGGCGCGTTATAGCCATATCGCTCTAAATGCAGGGCTTTTAGGACTGTTTGGCTGGCAAGCGGTGACGGGAATGCAGATTGTGCAGAAGATTATCAGCAAAATGTAATATAGCGCTACGCGCCAGGGAATAGGCAATAGGCAATAGGCAATAGCGTCCGAGTTAAACTGCCTTGGGTTCAAACCCAAGGAACCAAAAGCAAAAGTCAGCTAAAGCTGACTGACTCTGAGTTTTTGTCCACTAAGCATGAACTTGCGCTTTTAGCAACACATTTATTTTCTGGCGTCCGAGTTACCAACATTCGACTTAAGACAGCAATACCATAAAACATGGAGCCTTTAATTACCTGTCGCCTAACTCATGACCAATTCCTTCGATCACACAGAAGCCTGGTATCCTGTTCATTACCTTAAGGATTTAGATCAGTCTCAACCCACGCAATTCACGCTACTGGGTCGAGATTTAGTGATTTGGTGGGACAAAGTTGCTGATCGCTGGCGTGTCTTTGACGATCAATGCCCTCATCGACTTGCTCCCCTATCACAAGGTAGGATTGCTGAAGATGGGCTGCTGGAATGTCCTTATCATGGTTGGGCATTCACCGGAGAAGGAACGTGCGATCGCATTCCGCAACAAACCGAAGACAGTAGCGCCCAAACCTCTCAACGTGCCTGTGTCGCCGCTTTACCCACGACTGAATGTCAAGGGCTATTATTTGTTTATCCCGGCAACCCAGAAAACGCGCCCAATGTCAAGGTTCCTATCGTCGAACCCTTAAAGGATTCCCCAGAGGGATGGGTTTGTATCGACACGTTTCGGGACTTACCCTACGATGCCTTAACATTGCTGGAAAACGTGCTAGATGTAAGCCACGTTCCCTTTACCCATCATCGCTCGGTGAGCGATCGCGCCTACGCCAGTCCGGTTGAACTAGAGGTTACGGAATCGGGGGAACAGGGGTTTAAAGGGGTTTGGGAACAAAGACCCCGTAAAGGTTGATAACAGATAGCTAGTATGATACTATATGCTCATATTAGATTACATTTACTCACATGGGCTATATTCCTTTGAGAGAAGCCGTCAAGCGACTTGGATTACATAAAAATACGAAGCAGGAAGTACGCAGATAATGGCATCATTCCCTCTATACGCAATCCAGCCGGACAAAGGCTTTTTGATGTCGAAGCCTATCTGGGAACAAGTGTTGGAAGTGCCACTGTTTGTTATTGTCGAGTCTCCAGTAACAAACAACGAGACGACCTGGCCCGACAAGTCGCCTATATGCAATCTCTCTACCCACAAGCCGAAATCGTCAAAGACATCGGCTCAGGACTTAACCTCAAAAGGAAAGGATTGCGTTCCTTACTGGACAGACTTCTTAGAGGGGATAAGCTCACAATTGTTGTTGCCTGTAAAGACCGATTGTGCCGATTTGGATTCGAGCTTATACAGTACCTGGTCGAGCAAAACGGTGGAAGCATCGTGGTTCAAGGGGAAGGTGTACACTGTCCACAGTCAGAACTTACCCAGGATATACTCTCCATCGTCCACGTCAACTCTAGTCGAATGCAGGACTGGAGAAAGTACGGTAAGAAAATCAAAGAAGATCCGAATCTACCTAAACCCTGAGCAGAGAAACCTGGTCAAAAGATGGATGGGAGTATCAAGGTTTGTTTTCAATCGAACCGTTGAATACTTGCAGCAACCTGACACTAAGGCTAACTGGAAAGCGATTAAAGGGGACATATTAAACACCTTGCCGGAATGGTGTAAAAAAGTCCCCTATCAAATTAAATCAATAGCAATCAAGGATACTTGCACCGCCGTAAGAGAAGCCAAGAATAAATATAAGAAAACGGGACAAATCCAGAAAGTCAAGTTTCGTTCTCGCAAAGACAGAATTCAGTCTTGTTATATTCCTAAATCAGCCGTAACTGACTTGGGAATATATCACACAATATTGGGTAAAATACGCTACACAGAACAGTTGCCCGACAATATTGGGGATTGCCGATTAGTGTTCCATCACTCTCAACACTACATCTGCATTCCCCATGACGTGCCACGACAATTGTCCGAGAACCAAGGACGTGTCGTGGCGCTAGACCCTGGCGTTCGGTCGTTCCTGACTCTGTTCACTGAAGATAGTTTTGGCTGGATAGGGACGGGAGATATTGGACGCATCCAACGACTCTGTTACTACCTCGATGATTTAATTTCTCGTACAACTAAAGTCAAAACCAAGCAGCGTCGGAGACTTAAAAAAGCGGCTGACCGATTAAGGCTGAGAATTCGCCATTTAATTGATGAGATGCATCACAAAGTTGCTCGGTTTTTAGTCGATAACTTTGATGTAATTTTGCTACCAACATTTGATGTATCTCAGATGGTGGTCAAATCCACAAGAAAACTCAGATCTAAATCAGTCAGACAAATGTTGTCCTGGGCGCATTACCGCTTTGAAAGGTTCTTGAAGCACAAGGCGTTTGAGACGGGCAAAGTCGTACTTGATTGCAATGAAGCCTACACCAGTAAAACCGTAAGCTGGACAGGTGAAATCATTTCTAATCTTGGTGGAAAAAAAGTCATTGTTGGTGGTGATGGATTTCGGATGGACAGGGACATTAACGGCGCCCGTGGGATTTTCCTACGGGCTTTGGGAGATATCCCCTCTCTAAGAGCTTGTCTGTTAGAGTGTATTGTTAGCGAATGTTAGCAAAATTATATCGGAACCCTAGGACGCCAAGACACCACATTTATTGCCCCCACATTAATGTGGCATGACCTCACCTCGAAACAATTTGGCAGAACTATGACGGTGGTGTACGCAACGCCGATTCGCAAGGGAGAATGTCGCCTATTTGCTCGCTACCTCCGCGATTATCACAGGAGACTTTACTAGACCGCTATCATTCTCATACGGTTAAGTGTAAAAGTTGTAGCACTGCCTTAGCGAGAATTCGCCAGATTCGGAGAGGTGTTGTTGTCCTAGGGGCAATGGCTTGGGCGATTATCCCATTATTGGCACTATTTTTTGACAAAACAGCAACAATAGCCGCCATTATCTCTACTGGAGTCGCGTTAATTGCTGGCTTCGGCTGGTTCGGATTGAGTCGGTTGGAACGGCGGTTTTACGAAGGGCGAACGATTCCACCTCGTAATCTGCCATAGCACAGGGGTAGGGGAGATGGGGAAGCTGGGGAAGCTGGGGAAGCTGGGGAAGCTGGGGAAGCTGGGGGAGAGTAGGGGCGGGTTTACGGACTAATATTGGTTGTTTCCTTAGCGTGGCTGCAAAACCCGCCCCTACACACAGGGCGGGTTTTACCATTAACATTTGCTTGTCACCCTGATATAACTAAACCCGCCCCGATTAGAGTGCTTTTCGGGAAGCGAGTAGAACAAAAGACAAAAGACAAATGACAAATGACGGATAATATACTGATAAGCAAATTGTCGCTCAATGAATTAGTCGAACGTGTGAGGAAAAAGAGTTGATTAGCCCAATCATCTGTTTTGTTCTGGCATTTGTCCTCGCTTCCTTCGTGGAGTACTGGATGCATCGCTTGATGCACGCGAATGCCCGCATTGGTGAACGTCACCGGGATCATCACCGCCGCAACGAAGGACAGGGAGTGCTGTGGGAGTTCCGGGATTATGTGCGGGGTAGCTTTATTGTCATGTGCCTCCTATTTTTCTATTCGTGGCAAGTTGGACTCGGTTGGTTCCTGGGTGGACTTTTTTATGCTGCCTTTTCTGCCTATGCTCATCAGCTACAGCACGAAAATCCAAGACGGTGCTTCTGGATGAAAATGCCGATTCACTATGTCCACCATAAATATCAAATGTGGCATCATAATTTTGGTTTAGCTGTCGATTGGTGGGATCGGGTTTTCGGGACGTATAAGTCTGTGGAATGGCTAACCGATAAGGAATTGCAGCAACCTGAACGTGGGTATTTACAATTGCGCTGGTGGTAGATACTGGGAGATGGGGGAGTTCCAGACCTAGTCGGCTACGTCTCTACGTCGTGATCGCCAAGCTACCCCAAAAGCATAAGTATCTGGTATTACATCATGAAGTGCCGAATGTGTGCTATAGACTTGTCATTAACAAAAAAATAGTCAGGATATGAAGAACATCCATAAAACTTTTGCTTCAGTAGCTATGGCTACAACAGCTACCCTGGGTATTTCAATCCGTGCAGAAGCCTCAAGACTCAATATTGGCTTAAATTTCACAGGTAGTACATTTTTAGAGGATAGTTTCTTTATCCCACCTGATACCATGGGTGGAGTTGGTTCAGAGCATATCGTTGAACTGATTAATGGACGATATTCAGTCTACGAAAAAACCACAGGTACGCCGGTTCAGACGAGTTCGCTCAACCAGTTCTGGAGTGATGCTGGAGTTAGTTTTAGTAGCTTCGCCTTTGATCCTCGAGTGCTATATGATCCCTTCAGTGAACGGTGGTTCGCCACATCTGTGGACAATCCTGGGAGCGACAACAACTTTTTGCTAGCTGTATCAAACGCTTCAGATCCAACAGCGGGTTGGACGGGATTTGCGCTTGATAGCGACTCAACCAACCAGCGCTGGGCAGATTTTCCGACTTTGGGATTTGACCAAGACGGAGTTTATGTCTCGGCAAATATGTTTCCCATTTCCGGTCGTGGCGCTGGTGGTGTTACCACGACGACTGTTGCTGTTCCAAAGAACGACTTGTTGGCGGCAACACCAACAGCTACTATGGCAACGGAGTTCGGGAGCGTAAATGCCGATTCCACAGCAGCTCCTGTAGACGTCGGCGGGGTTCTCAATCCCACTACGCTGGAGAACGAGCCATTGGTAGCAACACCAACCGTTACAGTTGCTCAAGAAGCGACATCGACAGCCATTAATGCAACGATATTTGAAAACGTTTCTCCCTTCGAGACAGGATTTACCCTGCAACCCGTTGTCGATTTAGACAACACAGGATTACCAGTTGCTTTGTTATCCGCCTTCAATACCCCAGCAGGCTTTTTCAAGCGCTCGAACATTACTGGAGATATCACCTCTCCCACACTTGATACCTCAGACGGTTTCATCCCCATCACCCCATTCGGTTTTCCACCCAATGCCAACCAACCAGGTTCCAAACCTGATCTTGATTCGGGCGATAACCGCTTCAGCTCAAATATAATCTTGCACAATGGAGCATTCTGGGGTGTGCAAACTGTAAACAACGCGGGACGCGCAGCGCTTCGCTGGTTCCAGATTGATGCAACGACTAACTTACTCCTTCAAGAAGGTCTCATTGCTGATCCAAATCTTGATTTCTACTACGGCTCTATTGCTGTCAACGATTTTAATGATGTTGTGATTGGTTTCAGCGGATCGAGTGAAAACCAATTCGTTAGCAGCTATGCCGCCCTAGGTCAAACGGTTGGTGGAGTTACAACCTTTGACACTCCAATGCTACTCAAAGAAGGAGTTGCTGATTACCAGAGACTTGATGGCATCGGTCGCAACCGTTGGGGGGATTACAGCGCGACAGTTATTGATCCGACCGATCCCTTTACCTTTTGGACATTTCAGGAGTTTGTTTCGGCTGAAGACCAATGGTCTACGCAGATTACTGAACTGAAAATTGCCCGTGCCACCGTCCCAGAACCTGCTTCTGTATTTGGTGTATTAACGTTTGCTGGTTTGGGTGCTGCTTCGCTGAAGCGCAAAAACAAAAATTCGGCTCAGGCTGAAAGGGTGACAAGTTCCGAGTAGAGACGCGCCATGGCGCGTCTCTACTCGGTCGGGGCGGGCGTCAGTCTTATCCTTTATGAAGTAAGAAACGATAATAATGAAACCCGCCCCTACAGAAAACCAGACCCCTTGAGTAAGCGCGTTGGGTCAAAATATCATCTCTTCCCCAACGGAATTTTTACGATAAATTTGGTGCCTTGTCCCGGAGTCGAAATGCAATAAATTTGCCCTTGGTGTTTTTCGACGACAATCTGATGGCTAATCGATAATCCTAACCCTGTACCACTACCCACAGGCTTAGTGGTGAAAAATGGGTCAAATATTTTCGGCATAATATCTTCGTTGATACCCGAACCATTGTCGGCAATTCGGATAACAATAAAGTCAGTTGTCGCTCTTACATCATCCGTGGTTGGTTGTTTGCTGCCAGTTTCTACTTCAGTAGAGATAGTAATTATTCGTGGTGACGGTTGATCCTCCAAAGCATCGATCGCATTATTCAGGATATTCATAAATACCTGATTTAACTGACTGGCATAACAGGTAACTAATGGGAGTTGATCATAGTGTTTGATTACCTGAATCCCTTGGGCATTACCCGCTGCCTTGAATCGATGCTGTAAAATTAAAAGGGTATTGTCAATCCCTTCATGAATATCAACTTTCTTGATTTCTTTTTCATCTAAGCGGGAGAAGTTTCTTAACGATAGAACAATGGCACGGATGCGATCAGTGCCAATTTGCATGGATTTGAGCAAATTTTGCCAATCGTCGAGCAGAAATTCTAGATCAATTTCTTCAATCAGTTGTTGAAGTTCTGATGTGGGAGTGGGATAGGTCTTTTGATAAGTTTGAATCAAACGAACTAAATCTTGAACATATTCCTTAGCAGGAGTCAAATTACCATAAATAAAACTAACCGGATTGTTGATTTCGTGTGCAACACCTGCCACCATTTGTCCCAGACTGGACATTTTTTCGCTATGAACCAATTGGGCTTGGGTGCGTTTGAGTTGATTTAAAGTGAGTTCTAGATCTAACGCTTGTTCCTGAGTTTTCTGTAATAATTGTGCTTGCTGCACAGCGACGCCAAACTGGGTGGCTATTTGCACCACGACACTGATTTCCGATTTTCGCCAAGCGCGAGGACTGGAATTTTGATAGGTGGCGAGTAATCCCCAAAGTTTTTTACCACAAAATATGGGAGCAATAATGTAGGATCGGGCTTGGAATTGTTCAAGGAGTTTGATATAACAGTCCGTAAATCCAGCGTTATAAATATCTTCGACGACTCGATAACTTGCACCTTGGCTGTAAGCACCGCCTCGCGTTTCTTTTAGATAGGTATCCTGTAGCGAGTTATCGGATTGGAGATTGGTACTGTTAGGGTTTGGACAAGAATAAGGCGGGTAAAGTTGGGGATGGAAACTTGAAATCGAGAGGTTTTCTGAGCCATCCAAGGTTTTAAGGGTACAACGTTCTTCTTCTAAAGCATCGGCTTTGAGATCAGGGTTATTTTGCTGTTCAAGGGTTAACGTCACCCAACCCTCCGCCACAGACTCGGCGACAAACTCGCCACTCCAATCCGGATTGAACCGATAGATGGCGACGCGATCGCAGTTCAAGACATGGCGCAATTCTTCTGTTGTCGCTGTGAATATCTTGTCAATATCCAGGGTTTGACGCATCCGTTGCAAGACTGTCGCGATCGCCCTCTCTCGCACCGCACTCTCCCATAAGGCTTCTTCTGTGCGTTTGCGTTCAATGGCTGTGGCAATGATATTGGCAATCGCTTGCAAAAAGTAAATATCATCATCGGTGAATTGGCGTTTTTGGGTGGTATGAACCGCTAATACGCCAAAGGGTTGATTTTGACCGGGAATTCTCGTACTCATCCCACTGACAATCCCATTATCCTGGAGTAAAAATGAACCCTGAAATCGTGTCTCTGTGGGTAAGTCGGTGACAATAATCGGTTCCCAACAGACCAAACTATAACCGAATTGAGATTCTTTTCCAGCACTCACTGTAGCTTGACCCACTAATCCCGCTTGCCAACCGAATCCGGCGACAAGAAGCAATTCCTTGCCATTGGGTAAACGTTCCAGAATTTGGCAATAGTCTACATTCAACGTTTGGGAAACTAGAGTGACTGTCCACTCCATTAAAATGGATAAATCTGCCTCAATTAATGCCTCTTGACCCAGTTGTGCGATCGCGGCGTCTTGGCGTTGGCGAATCCGTAGCGCTGCTTCGGCTTGTTTTCGTGGGGTAATATCGGTCACCCGTACCAGATGCATTGGCTGACCTGCCACATCAATTTGCCGAATGGCTAAGTTACCCCAAAATACCTTACCTTTTTTACTGACATATTCTAACTCTTGTTGCCAAAAGCCGTAGCGTTTAACCTGATTGGCGATAGAACGCAGTTCTCCGGTTGTAAATCTTTTTTTTTGGAGAAGATGCCCCTCGGTATTGAGTAATTCTTGCTTACTTTGGGCTTCAAAGAGTTCCACAGCACGGCGATTGCAATCGGAAATTACCAGAGTTCCTGCATTGACCAGAAAAATGCCATCAGCCGATTCATTAAATATCGATTCAAATAAGTCCTTAGTACGAGCATTTTCTTGGACTGTGCTAAACGACTGGGAGGTTGACTTCCTTAGCCAACGTGTGATCAAAATGATCATCCATGTCGTGGTCACGAATAGTCCTAGACATAAACTAATCGTCGTGCGCGTGTTAATAGCGTTATGCTGGAAAAATTTGTTGGTTTTAGCTAAAATTACATGACTAGAGGAATTGCCGATAAAATTTATAATGTTCGAGTTGACTGGATCGGGTTGTATAGCTGGTCGATTGGGTAAACTGATTGGACTCAGATGAGAAGTCGCTGATTCAGGGGCGAGGGATGGCTGAACGCGATCGCTAATTTCGTAAGCTAATTGAGAAGCTACCCCATGGAAAGCTTGTCCATTGCTGAACGTCAAATATCCCACTGACCCTACTATTGCGGCAATTGGCACAACAAAGAGGATAATCAGGATGCTTCCCAGGGACGTTTGCCTCAACTCCTGGGCAATCAGATGGTATATTGTTTTGATATACATAGGAGGTGCATAGATAATCAAAACCCTACTTCAGACTAACATCCCTTAGAGTGTCAGTTCGTATTCAGGATTGCTGTAGCCATTAGCACCAGACAGGCTAACAGAGTAAGTAGGTAGGGATAATTAAAGTTAACGGTGGAGATTGTCATACTCGCTTTCCTTGAGAAGCCAGCTACATCTTATGTAAGGGTTTGAGACGTGTTGACAAAATTCAATCTAGTTAAGTTTATTTCTACCAACCTATTTATTTGAATCAAAGGTATTTTAGTAAACCACTGTAATTTTATCCTCGATAAATTTTAAGTTTTACTTTTATGATAGTTATTGTAGTCGCCATAGCTGTTAGGATACATCCGCACCATTGTAGAGACGTTGCATGCAACATCTCTACTTGGACTTCTACCGATGAATGCAAAATTGAACAAGACTTGATATAATTTCCAATATTTGTTCCTAAACCCGCCCATTGAGCCTACTGTTGGGTCGAAACTCACTTTCACTTCATGTTTGCCAATTTCCTTCCCGCCCAAATCCAGCAGCTTACTGAGTCTACCTCAATTGCCCTTGCCCAGGCGATCGCACGCCAAGATATTCTCACACCCCTGAACCCCCAATCCATTGCCACAACTTATGTTCACCAGGGAAAAGGGGGAACACCCATCCTGTTATTACATGGCTTTGATAGTTCCATCTTTGAATTCCGCCGCCTGTTTCCCAAATTAGCTGCACACCAGGAAACATGGGCGGTAGATTTATTGGGATTTGGCTTTACAGATCGCACATCTGGGATCAAGTTTAGCGCCAGCGCGATCACTACTCATCTTTATTATTTCTGGAAAACCCAAATAGAAGTCCCCGTAATTCTAGTTGGGGCGTCGATGGGAGGGGCGGCGGCGATTGATTTCACCTTAACCTATCCCCAAGCGGTGGAAAAGCTGGTATTGCTGGATAGTGCAGGTTTCACCAGTCCCCCGCCTCTTGGCAAATTCCTGTTTCCCCCCTTGGATTATTGGGCGGTTGAGTTTCTGCGGCGTCCCAAGGTGCGGGAAAATATTAGTAAAAATGCTTATTGTGATCCCAAATTTGTTTCGGTTGATGCTTTACTGTGTGCTGCGCTGCACCTAGAAATGCCGGGATGGCATCAGGCATTAATTTCATTTACCAAAAGTGGCGGATATCCGCCGTTTGGTCAAAAACTTACCCAAATTCAGCAGCCGACGTTGATTTTATGGGGAAAAGATGACCGAATTTTGGGAACAAAATATGCTCACAAGTTTGAAGCGGCTATTTCTAATTCTCAACTAATATGGATTGATGACTGTGGTCATGTCCCGCACCTGGAAAAGCCTGAAATAACGGCAGAATATATACAGCAATTTGGTGAGGCAGGGCGGGTTTTGTTGTGAATTTATTGGTGAATATCTGAATTTAGTCCCTAAACCCGCCCCTACACTTATGACCACTGATTAAAGGGATGCCGAACTAAATTCGCATTGTAATAGTTAGGATCTCCAGTTACTTCTTGACCAATCCAATCCGGTAAATCTAAACCTTGATTTTCTTGCGTTAGTTCTACTTCGGCAAAAATCAATCCTTCATTCTCACCGATAAACTCATCCACCTCCCAGACTAAACCCTGACACTGTATCCGATAGCGTGTCTTTTCAATTAAAGGGCGATCGCACAATGTCTCTAGCATTTCTTGAGCATCTGATCCGGGAATAGGATACTCGTACTCGACTCTAGAAAAATTCTCGGTTTTCCCTTTAATCGTCAGATAGCCCTGATCTCCAACTAAACGCACGCGCACCGTCGTCAGGTTATGAGTAGCAATATAACCTTGACGATAGAGCATTCCTTGACCAAGGGTGCGCCATTGATCGCCTTTCACTAAAAATTTTCGTTCAATTTCGATTGCCATGGCTGCAATGTTACCTCGCAGGCTTTGATAAAATTAGGGTAAGTCAATAATCGTGATTGAATAAATTATGCCAGAGATTGCCCGGTTCTACGGAATTGTGATTAAGGTGTTTTTTGGGGATCACCCTCCGCCTCATTTTCATGCAATCTATGGTGAGTACAATGCCTTAGTGAGCATTGAATCATTGGAAATTATTGAAGGAGATTTACCAAGTCGCGCTCAGAAATTAGTTCTAGAGTGGGCAAATTTATACCAGCAAGATCTTTTACAGATGTGGAATACTCAAGAGTTTCGTAAACTACCTCCTTTAAAGTAGACTAAAAATAGCTAGTATGAAATACCCAAAAATTTGCCAAGCAAAAGCCATTAACGATCACACCTTGGTGATTGAATTTACGAATCAAGAAGTTAAGAAATATGATATTATTCATCTTTTCGGAAATCCTCAGTTTGCTCCACTTCGTAAACCTGCATTTTTCAAGAACTTTAAGGTTGAGCAAGGGGGCTACGGGATTGTGTGGAATGAAGATATCGATCTGAGTGAGTATGAGCTTTGGAAAAATGGCATGACGGTAGTAGAAGGCGAACTCCAAAGTATGGGTGTTTCGCCATTGCACTCCTGTCAATAAATCAAACAAAATGCGATCGCTGTTGGGGTTAGGGATTCGTGGACATCCCATCGGCAATTGAGAAGGTGCGTTACGCTTTTAGCTAACGCACCCTACACGATCAAGCGATCGCACTATTTATACTCATTACAGGAGAGCCTACTATTTAATTTTTTCAACAACTAATTCCAAAATTCCTATATCAGTAAATATTACATTTTTCTGTTCGATTAAGTAATAAGATGATTTGTAAGCTGTTTTCTTGTCTTTGTAGTTTCTTACTTTGAAATGATAACTCCAATTCACAGCAGCTACAGCTTGCAAACTAATTAATTCATTATCTACTGGATCTCTTTTGGGATTAGCTATTAAAATGATTGAATCATCTTTATTCTGTTCAAAGTCTTCATTCGTTGTTTCAGTCAAGCTTTCATACGCCGTTCTCGCTGCCAACCAATCCCCCAACCCCACCAACGCTCTCCCTAACCAGTAATTAGCCGCCGCCGGGTTAAACGGCTTCAATTCCTCACTGTCGCCGAGTCATTGCCATTACAGTATTGACAGTGAGTTCAGGCAAATTACCCAAAGCTGGTAACTTGTCCGATCCTGAGCATACCATCGGCAGGTCATCTCCCTGCCAAACCCATATCTGTTGACGGGTGGGGTCAATTAACCAAGCTAATTGTGTGCCATTGCTCAGACAATGGATAATTTTCTTCTGTAAGTCTAGGGTACTTTGGTCAGGGGAGCGAATTTCAATCAGCCAGTCTGGTGTGCCATCGAACGGTCCATCCTCATCAGGAAGACGCGCGATCGCAATAATGGAAATATCCGGCACGGGTGAGTAGGGAGGCACTAAACAGCGTAACTCTTGAACCGCTTCAAACTCGTCAGTATGACGGTTGATGTAATTAACCAGATTGCGTTGTAGGCGCGAGTGAAACAGAGTCGGCATTGGCTTTTGGATAGCACACCCATTTAGAAACTCCCAAGCCGGAGAAGACTCGATATTGGGTTGAGACAGAAACTCAGCGAGTAGGGTAGTGATGACTGGACTCATGAGCAAAAGGCAGAGGGCAGAAGGTTTATCACTCAGTCAGAGCGGGTTTTGTACAAAGGTTACTATCAATCAATAGCGAAAAGAAAATCCGATTACCCGCCCCTACAAACCAGGTTTACTGAAAGTCGTGAAGGGTCAAAACTCCCCCTACCTTAACTACCAATACCCAAACGCACCGCTAACGCTGGCGTGAAGGGAATCAATGTTGCCACCATTAAAAACAGCGCCACTAAGCCTAAAATTGCTCTCGTATCATCCGGTTCGGTAATTTCATTGAGACTCGGACGTTCCAAAGAACGCTGCAAAAACAAAATGATAATTGCCCAATACAAAATCAATGGATTCGAGGGATTCGCTAATGCCACAATTCCCAAAATAATTAACGTCGCAATCGTCGTGCGGCGAGCCGTTTTGCGTCCATAGATAGCCTGAACAACCCGCCCCCCATCTAACTGTCCGGCTGGCATTAAATTCAACGCACTAATCACTAACCCCAGCCAACCCATAATAGTTAAGGGATGAACATCAACAAGGGGTGCTTGCAGAGAATTTCCCAAAATAATCCGGGCTAACCCACCAACCAAAACCGAACCTTGGAAAAATTGAGCCGGAACCTGAAAGGTACTGCCTTGATGAGACAAAACCAAGCCCAACAGCAGTAGGAAAACAGACGCAATTCCACCCGCCGCCGGTCCAGCTAAGGCAATGTCAAACAAGGCTTTACGGTTAGGAACCAATGATTCAAAACGAGTGATTGCCCCAAAGGAACCAATTTGTAAACTGGGAATAAAAAATGGGAAACTCAGGCGCACCTGATGACGCCGTGCTGCCCACAAATGACCGAGTTCGTGAACTGCCAAAACTGTGCAAATCCCCAAACCTAAGGGCAAGGTTTCCTTCACCCGTTCAGGTGCGGTAAATAAATCAAAATTGAGCAAAAATCCAGCCGCTTCTAAGCTAGTAACAATGGTAGCCACCAGCAACACCCCTGCCAAAATTTTCTGGGGAATCGTGAGCGGTTGCGGATCATTACTACTAGGTAGAACAATCACCACGGGTTTTCCTTCGGGATCTTCAACCAAAAAGAGTCGGTAGCGGTCATCCAACCGTTGTTCTAAACTGGCAGATAAACGGGAATGCACCGCCTCAGGCTCACCGCCACGCAGATTCCCCTTAAATATCACCCCTTCCTGATAGGGAATGGTTTCTGTGGCAAAGAATGTATCGATACCAAAAATTCCCTGGATAGTCTTCAGATCGTCTGGCGAAATGGGTATAACTTCAGTCCCTGCCGGACCACTACTCTCTGGTGATGGGGCGGTTGCTGAGGTGTCTTCTTGCGGCGACACATTTTGACTGTCGTTGGTATCAGATTTCTCATGGAGTAATTGGTTGGCACGCTTCTGCAAGACGGCTTCTTGACCTTCTTCCCGCAACCGTTTGCCGAGGAAAATATAGATCCCGGTTGAAACCACCAATAAAAACAAGATACCAACAATATTCAGATAAATTCCGGCAGCCAATAAGACAAAAAATATCAGCCAGGGAACCGTCAACACGAGGGACTGCAACCAGGCGAGGATGCCGAGTTTGCCGTAAGTTCTGGCACGCCTATATCCCCAACCGATGACGCCAAGGGCGACAAGGAGAAGTAAAACTGTTGCAGTCGTCTCTGATCCGTTGAACATGTTTAATGAAACTTGTAGCAGCAAAAGCCAATAGTTCTACTGTAGCTGAGTGGGGATGCTGCGGAAAGTCGCTGTTAACAAATCAATCACCACTGTTCTGGTAACTGAGTAATGCTTGTCTGAGATTTCCTTGCTGTTGACTCAACAGGCGATCGCAGACTGGGGCATCTTCTCCTGTCCAGTGCATCAGCAGTGCCAGTTTCACCCGGCGTCCGCTGCGTTCGAGTAAAAATCCGGCTTCGTCTCGACTCAGGTCAGTCAGGTCTTGTAGAATTCGTAAGGCACGGTCATGGAGTTTTTTATTGGTGACCGCGACATCGACCATGCGATTACCGTAGACTTTGCCGAGTTGCACCATTACACCTGTAGACAGGATATTCAATGCCATTTTGGTCACAGTTCCGGCTTTTAAGCGTGTCGAACCCGCGAGAATTTCTGGACCAACAAGTAAGCGAATATCTAAATCTACCTCATAACTGACTTGTTCAGCGGGAACACAGGCAAGCAAAATTGTCGTAGCGCCGCGTTGTCGTGCCGCTTGCAACGCCCCGCGTACATAGGGTGTTGTCCCACCTGCGGTAATGCCAACCACCACATCCAATTCCGTCACCTGACGGTGCGCGATCGCGTCACTGCCATCTTCTTCCCGATCTTCCAAGTTTTCTGAACTTCGGATTAACGCCCCGGCGCCGCCAGCGATAACGCCTTGTACCAGTTCGGGATGTGTACAAAAGGTGGGAGGACATTCAGCCGCATCCAGTACCCCTAAGCGTCCGCTAGTCCCTGCACCGACATAAAAGAGACGCCCTCCTTGTTTCAGGGCTTTTGCCGTGCGCTCAATGGCTTGTGCTAGTTGAGTTCTAACGGCAGCGATCGCACGAATCGTTTCCTCATCCTCGCGATTAAACAAATCCACTAACTCTAGCGAGGTAAGCTGGTCGAGATTTTGACTTTGAGGGTTTACCTGTTCCGTTAGCAGATAACCCCGTTCCTCCAACTTTTTCATTACAACAATCCCTCTAGCTGACGGCGAATTCGGTCTAGATCAGACATCTCTGGTTCTTGATTTGGCGTCCCATCAGGTTGCCAGTCTGTTTTTTCCACATTTGTTTCCGGCGGTAATGCCAACATCCCGGTTTCAACGAGTTGGCACTCATAGCCAGCACTTTGGCAGAATTCTTCAATTTCCTCAACCTCCAGCGCTTCCACAGAAGGATTGGGGAAATCTTGGGCTTCCAGCATCCCGCCAAAACGGATGGCGTCATCCTCTGACTCAAACATCAACACCACATTGCGATCGCTGATTTGCAGGGTGTGAATCCCCTCGTTTTCGCTACGAGCATTGAATAAGAGAACATAGACTTGTTTCGGTGCAACCATAACCTGTTCAGATGGGAGTGATCGACAAACAAAAAAATCGTCTTTACAGTATAAGCGATGGTGAAAGCCCCCGCACTTCAGTCGGGGGATGAAACCGAGCAAGTCGTAAAGACAGCGGGATTTATCCCGCAATAATTCCCTCAAGTGATATAATATAAAAATCAACAAGGAGGGAATGTTCTTGTACGGTTGTCAGCAATTACTATTAAATCCAGATCAAGAGCTAGCCGCCGTTCTAGAGTTTATTTGCACCGAAGCGAATAACTTAATGAACTGCGGTATTTATTATGCTCGTCAAGTCTGGTTTAAGTGTCGGCGGATTATCGGCAAATATGACTTAGAAAAAGAGTACAAAAACAACAAACACTTCCAAGCCCTCTACTCTCAAGCAGCTCAACAAGCGCTAAGAACAGTTAGCGAATCTTTCAAATCGTTTGATGGGTTAATGAAGGCGTTCAGAAAAGAAAAAATAGCGGACAATCCTAGATTACCTAAGTATTTAAAGAAGGGCGGTCTTTCTGTTGTTAGTTATCCCAAACAAGCTTTGAAGATTAAAGATGGTCAAATCAGAATACCGCTAGGAACGCTAGTCAAGACATGGTTCAAGATAGCGGATTTCTTCATTCATAAGCCATCTAATCTTGCCTTCAAAGACATCAAAGAGCTGAGAATCCTTCCCCGCAACGGCTGCTTCTATGCTGAGTTTGTCTACCTCCTGCCTTCTATAACAGCAGATGTAGACTCCTCACGGGTACTAGGAATCGACCCCGGACTCAACAACTGGATGACCTGTGTTTCTAATGTAGGAACCAGCTTCATTGTTGATGGACGTAAACTAAAGAGTCTTAATCAGCTCTACAACAAACGGGTGGCAACCATTAAGGTGGGGAAATCTCAAGGATTTTGGAATGAAGAATTAGCCTCTCTTGCAGAAAGGCGCAATAGGCAAGTAAGAGATGCGGTTAACCAAGCCGCTCGTATCGTTATCAACCATTGCCTCCAACATCGAATTGGAACAGTCGTTTTCGGTTGGAATCGACGCCATAAAGATGGGATTGAGTTAGGGAAAAAGACGAACCAGGAGTTTGTTCAAATTCCTACTGCTCGTCTTAAACATAGGATTGAGCAACTGTGTGAGCAATACGGGATTCAGTTTGTAGAAACTGAAGAAAGCTATACCTCTAAAGCTAGTTTTCAAGGGCAATGACCCTCTGCCTGTATTCGGCTCCAAGCCGAAAGGGTGGATGCCGAGCGGGAAGCGAGTAAAACGAGGAATGTACCGCACCAAAAACGGAGAATTTGTCAACGCCGATGCTAACGGGGCTGCCAATATCCTCCGCAAAGTAGAGATACAGCTAGGTCTTGATTGAGCCTTGCGTCAGTAGGGCGTTTTTGACTGCGCCATCCAGGGTTTTCCTCTGGAACTCTAAGAAGATGAAACGGAGGGACGCGGCTTTAGCCCGTCCCGCAGTATCCTCTTAGAATCCCCTGCGTTTTTAACCAGGGGAGAAGTCAACCAGAATATCGGTTTAATACCAAATCCGCTTTAGACCAATACATCTTTTGGTGTGGCGGCATTGGCAAATGAGACGCGAAGCCTACACCATAGCGTTAGCTTGGTGTAGGTAGTTCACTCACCAGCCACTCGACCATAACGAGCGATAAACCTCTGGCTGGGGTTCTGTTGATGGCACAACCACGCCCACATCTGATCGCCGCAGCAGAAGTGCCACCACTCCCCTGGATGACGCTGAAATCCTGCCTTTTGCATGATATCCCGTAACAATTGCCGATGGGCATGATAGGGGAGGTGCAATTCTTGGGCGTAATAATCGGGATGAGAGCGGGGTGAGAGTTCGTCAATCTCCGATCCCATGTCAATCGTCTCATTCTTCTCATTGACGAGCGTAATATCCACGGCTGCACCCGTACTATGAGGTGGTGGGGTTAAGGGATCAGGACTCGGTAATGCCCAAATTTTATACACTTGCTGCCATATTTTCTGGCGTTCTGATTCCGATAGAGTCGCTGGGTTGAGGTTTTGCGATCGCACCACTTCAGCGAATGTATGGTTGACCATAAATTCCTGAACCGCTACAGGACGATAGGCATCAAAAATCAGGATACGCCAACCCGGACATCGCTGTTGCAGGTAATGTTGAGCTGTGATTAATGCCTCTAACACTGTCTGGCGCAAATGGTAGGGCGATGTCTTCCCGTAAGGAGCGCCCAGTTTTTCATAAGGATGAAGGGATTCCACGGCGAACCGTTCCAAGGGTATGGGAACTAGGGGTTCTCCACAGTCTCGAATCGGAATCTGGTAATAGGGTTTCATGGTTCTTGTCCTTGATCATTAGTCCTTTGTTTTCTAGCACCGCCATCAGACTAATGACTCAAAACACGTACAAGAAATCCCCTGACCGTCAGAACAAGCGCTCAGGGGCTAAAGAATACAGTGTTTCCTCTTAGAACATATCCAACTCAAAGAGCGAAATAATCCGTATATTTCCGGAACTTTGCTAGCTAGTTCATTTGTATCACCGTGGAATTACGGAGAAAATTGTGTACTTATGTAAATAAATGTTAATTTAATTAAAGGTAACAGACTGTCAGGGTAAGACCTACAAAGAAAAAGGACTTACGTTTAGACACGGAGATACTGCTTAGATAACTCAATGGCGTAAGTCCTTGATAAGTCGTATGTGCTTAACTACTATTGTGTATTTCTACTTACGTAATTTCCTCAGCAATAGTAATGAATCTTAATACGCGATTTAGCGGATTTATCTCTCTTGGCGAAATCTGTAAAACTCACCTCTACAACTGGGCGGGCGCGAGTTAAGTTATCAGTTTGAGCTAAAACGTTATTGGTAAAACTTGCCCCTACAGATCGGCTCCCCCAGCTCCCCTCTCATCCTTGGGAGTTGCGTCCGGAATCGGATCATAACCCCCCGGATGAAATGGATGACAACGTAAGATGCGCCGCAGTGCTAGGTAACTTCCACGCCAGGGACCAAAGCGTTCAATGGCTTGTAGGGCATAGGTTGAACAGGTTGGATGAAATCGACAGGTTGGCGGAAAGATCGGGGAAATTAAGGTTCTGTAGGCTCGAATCAGCCAAATTAATAAAATTTTCATGATTGTAATAGAGTGTTATCAGACACTCCTCTGTTATTCGGGTTCACTCTTGCTTGACTCATTACCTTGGTTTGAATCAATTCCGGCGTTATGGCTCCACATTAGTATTGTGGCACTGGGGCTAGGTGTGATTGTGCTATCCGCTGAGACAATCCATCGCCGGACTTCTACGAGTTCAGAATTAGCCCGCAAAGTGGTTCACATCGGGACGGGTAATGTGATTTTGGTGGCTTGGTGGTTACAAATTCCCGCCTGGGTGGGTATAGCCGCATCCATCATCGCTAGCGCGATCGCACTTTTGTCGTATTATGTGCCATTTCTGCCCGGTATCAACAGTGTGGGACGTAGAAGTTTTGGTACGTTTTTCTATGCGGTGAGTATGGGCATCCTCATCGCCTGGTTTTGGTCGCCCCATCAATTCCACTATGCTGCTATTGGCATTTTAGTCATGACCTGGGGAGATGGACTAGCGGGATTAATTGGTCAGCGATTTGGGCAGCATAAGTACCAAATCTGGGGGATGACAAAAAGCTGGGAAGGTTCTTTGACAATGACTCTCATCAGCTATGGGGTCAGTTGTTCAATTCTACTTGGGGTTCAGGGTAATATTTGGCAAACGTGGTTACTCCCTATCGCTGTGGCGTTAGGGGCTACCGGTTTAGAAATGTTCTCGAAGTGGGGCATGGATAATCTTACCGTACCTGTAGCTAGTGCTGCTTTAGCGTTTTACCTTCATCAACTGTTTCCCTTAGTCTAAGTTTTGAGTGTGTAGGGGCGGGTTTAAGTCAGTGATATTCGCTTGAAAATAGTCCTGATGGCGGCAATAGCGATACAAGCGATACCCCCTATTTCTAATATCCAGTTCATCCTTAATCCAACCACTTGCCAGCTTATCAAGGCATCAATATGATGAAAGGATGAGGCGCGAATGACAATAAAACAAGAAAGGAACAGTGACATCCTCCCACACCAAATCAGAGATTATGGTGTGGGCTTCCAACATCGCTGTTAGACATTGCTGCCCTGTGCCACTTATCTAGGCTAAACGCCCCCGACAGCCCGACTTGACAGCCAATTTCTTTCCCCCAGAGTCCCTGGGTACTCAATTGCTCATAGCCTCGATTACAAATTTCCTGTGCTGAGGCTATATCTCTATCGACTTCATATTTGCATTCCGGACAACTATGCCATCTATCAGATAGTTCTTTTTTGACTTCGATGCGGCAATTCGGGCAAGTTTGAGATGTTCCTCTATGGTCAACTTCAGCAATGTAAACACCTCGCTGCTTCCCCACATAATCAAGAATATCCCTGAACTGACCAAACCCTGCATCAACTGTATGCTTACCTAAAAACCCTTTTGCCATGGTTCGGAAATCAATATCCTCTAAGAAGATAGTCCCCGCCATGTTGCAGAGTTTATGAGCTAATTTATACTGATAGTCTTTGCGCTTGAATGCAATATGATTATGTAGTCGTTCTACTTTGCTTCTGGCTTTTTCATAGTTCTGGGAACGCTTCTCTTTCTTGGATAACCTGCGTTGTCGCACTTTCAGCCTACGATGCATATCCTTGAAAAATTTACGTCCCGGTTCTACAAAGCCATCACTGGTGCAAGCGTAACTATTCAACCCAACGTCTACCCCGATGAAGTGACCATGTGGTACAGCATCAGGAATAGAAATATCGGATTGAATGCTGATGAGTGCGAACCAACCTACCGCCTTTTTAACTACCCGAACCTGCTTAATTACAAAACCATCAGGGATTGGGCGATGCAGGTTAATTTGGACTTTTCCAAGTTTAGGCAATTTAATCTGCCATCCGGTTAGAGGATTTGTCTTGAATTGAGGAAAAAGTATAGACTTCATCTGTCCATACTTTTTGAACCTTGGAAATCCATAACCCCGATTTCGGAAAAAGTCCCAAGCATCATGTAGCCGCCTAATGGTTATTTGCAATACCTGAGAAGGTACTGCTTTTAGTCTTGGGTAAACTTTTTTAGCTTTGGGCAAATTGTTCTGCTGTTGCTGATATCCGGGAAAAGGATAATCAGCACTCATTATGTATTCTGATTCTAAACTACACCTATCTATCGGACACTTCCTTGAAGCAATCCAATCCTTTAGCTCCCTAAGAGCATAATTATAAACACCTCGACAAGTTTCGAGCCACTCGTTTAGTAGCTCGACTTGTTCGGCGTCAGGATAGATTCGATAAGTGTAATTTAGATTCAGCATGCACTGATTATCGCTTAGTCTACCGCAAGTGGCAAGGTATAGTAGATGCCTTGTTTTGAGAGCATTTTGGGGGAGTCCATGTATCAAGGGCGCGCTCATCACAGATTCCAGCGTGGGACTTATAGCTCCCCCAAACCCCCTCACAAGTTAAGTTTTGAGGACAGTCGGAAAAGGTTGAGAAAAAATAGCACCGATGTCAGCGAAGTTCGTAGGGTTGGAGGGGTGTTTACAAAATTTAATACAGTACCGTTTTCTTGGTTCCATTTTACCCTAAGATGAGCGGCTCAAGTATTTCTGCTACGCTGCACTAGCGACTCCGTACCTACGTCGCCCCGCTATCCCTCCCTGTGATGGCGCGTGGAGGACGGGGATTCCCGCGATTCATGTTGAGTTTTAATTGTGTAGGGGCGGGTTTATGAATTTTCGCACAAGCTATTAATGATAACGTTTATTCAAAACCCGCCCTAACCGAGTTTTAAGTTATGAGTTTTGAATTATGAATTTAAAGTCCTTGTTCCCTGTGCTACGAAAAATGACGGAGCGTGCTTGGCGCTTCGCGAATATGAGCAATCACCAATCCCCCATCCCCAATGAAGCTATGCTGCTGACGGATGAATTGCTCCTCTATTACAAACGCTGTCGGCGTCGAGCGTTTCTCGATTATTATGGTGATCCGAGTCAAAAAGATCCGCCCCAAGATTTTCTACTGAAACTGCGCCAAGATAGTTCGGCGCATCGGCAAGCTATCCTCAAAAGCGCAGAATTCGAGGGAAGCTATGGTTCTGCCGGAGAAAGTCCGCTCCTATCCTTATTACCGACTGGAGCAAACCTGACACCGATACAAACCCCTAACTATGGGCGAGATGATTGGCAAGCGGGAGCGCAGGCGACGTGGGAGTTGATGCAGCAAGGAGTCGATTGTATCGCTAAGGGACTTTTGTTCCGGCAAACGGTTGAGGGAGTCACGCTGCTGGGTTCTCCTGATTTATTGCTCAAACAGCCAGGACACTCGATTTTCGGGGATTGGATGTATGTTCCCGTCTCGATTAAATTCGGCAGGCGGGCTAAGGCAGATTATCAAATCATCGCCGCGTTTCATGCCCATCTTTTGGCTGAAATACAAGGAAGTTTGCCCAGTCAGGCGTGGTTAATTTTACGGCGTCAAAATGCTTACTCGGTGACTCTGGATAAATGGCTACCCTTGATGCAGGCGGAGTTGGCAGACTGTATTCAAACTCTGCAACAACCTCAAGCGCCGGAAGTCTTTATCTCACGGCAAAAATGCGGGCTTTGCCATTGGCATAGTAGCTGTTATGCGATCGCGCAATCTCAAAAGCATATTTCGTTGATACCCGGTGTTACGCCAAAGCGCTACCAGAGTTTACAGGAGTTAGAGATAACGACGGTAGAATCCCTTGCCCAAGCTGAGATTAGCACCTTGGCTTATGAGTTTGGCAGCGAAGTGGCGTTAAATTTAGTGCAACAGGCTCAATCGATTCAGCACAATCGGGTAATTCTGCGTCAGAGAGTTGAGCCAGCTAGAGAGACTCCACCATTCGACAGGTTGACGGAATCGGAGAACAATGCCAATGGTGCTGGAGTTAATTCTTACTCAGAGTTTCAGCCTTCGATGGGATATACGGATCGATTACCCCAAGCCTCTGTCGAACTCTTCTTTGATATCGAGGCTCAACCCGACTTAAACCTGGACTATTTACTAGGTATCTTGGTAGTTGATCGCTCCACCAATACCGAGACATTTCACCCCTTCTTGGCAGAACATCCCGACGATGAAGCCCTGATCTGGCAGCAATTTTTAGAGTTGGTGTGGCTCTACCCGGATGCTCCCATCTTTCATTTTTCGGATTATGAAGTCGAAACGGTCAAGCGCTTAGCTAAACTTTACAAAACCCCATTCACCCAGCTACAGCCCTTACTGTCGCGCTTTGTCGATGTTCATCAGCACGTTATGAGTACTGTTACCTTACCCGTGGAAAGCTATTCGCTCAAACATTTAGCGCGGTGGTTAGGCTTTGAGTGGCGCGATGCGGCGGTAACGGGTTCTCAATGCGTCTGTCTCTATGAGCAGTGGTTGACAACAGGCGATCGCACGGTACTGGAGATTATTCAACGCTACAATGAAGATGATTGCCGTGCTACTTATCACTTGAAGGACTGGTTATGCGGATTTTTGCAGGCAAATGCTTCCACCTCTGCCTGAAGAATACGAAGTTATGCAAAGATTTCTGAAAAAAACTGAACTGGTTATTAATATTACAATTTTCTCTAATCAATCAATGTTAGCGTAGATAACATTGAGGGTTTCGCAGTCGTTGAATCGGATGGAAGCCCTCTAGGAACTTTTAAGAGGTGATCGCTATGCTTCCAATCTTCCTGATTCTTTTGCTCAGCGCCATCGCAAGTCTCTGGCTGTCTTTACGCGCCTCTCACGAAGTTTCCCGGGTTTTAGCTATAGGTAGTGCTATATTTTGCTTAATTTTTGGGTTTGCTATGGCACCATGGGCTATTCAGGTTTTGATTGTTCTGTCGCTTCTGGGCATCGAACGGTTATATCCCTTCCGGAAAACAGCCGCTGAATTGGTTACTCTTTCTCCGACCAAAAGACGATGATTTGTTTGTTGAGGTCTACTCCAGATTATCATGCATTCAGCCAGGGAGTCTACTCTCCCAATCTATAACAGAAAAAATTTAATAAATGAATGCCCCAGTTTTAACGCTGGGGTATTTTGATCTGAACTTTCCCTAGGACATCGGTCAAGAAACTTTGTTTGTGTAGCAGCGATTTTAATCGCCATGGCAAAAAGTTCGCTATAAACGCCAGATTTAGCGAAGGAAGTATGTCAACCAATCAAAGATTATGGATGTAGCAAAACCCGTCCTCTTTTACCTCCCCCATTATAGGTAGAGTCGTATATACAGCTACAGAAAGATGATTTTTGAGAATCCCTTTGATTTGCTAGTAGACGTGACCCAAATAACTCACGGAAAATAATTATGCCTTATCAAAACATCGAAGAATTACCAAACGACGTAAAAGAACAACTTCCTCAAGGCGCTCAGCAGATTTTCTGTGCTGCCTATAATAGCGCATCTCGCGATGGACTCAACGATAACCAAGCCCATCAAGTGGCATGGAATTCGGTTAAAAACAGCTACGAACAGAGTGAACATGGTCAATGGCAGCACAAAGCCGAAGGTGGTGCTGGTATCAGCTCTACAGGTACGATGCCTGGTGCCTAATTACCTGTATCCCCTACTTAGATGATGTAATAGCGAAGCATTTGGGTAATAGCTGAGGAGCAAAAACTCAGATTCTATGCCCATGTTTCATTTTTCCCCGTAGGAAGTTGTAGGTTGGGTTGCAGCAACGAAACCCAACCTATCGTTTACTCAACTGATGCTCTAATCGGCACTGGCTACCAAGCCATTGCCACTACCAACATATTTAATCACTTCAACGCCATTTTGTTCCAAAATCACTAACGGTTCCTGATTTTTACCTAATTCAATACGCTTAACCTTTACTGCGCCATTCAACAAAGAATCCCCCGCCCGCACATAGCGGCTGGTTGTGTTCGCTGACGCCTTGACAATTGCATTCCATTGTCCCTCAAGCTGCATCACACCACTCACTTTTGCCGCATCAGCCAGTTCAGTAGAAGGGGCGGGCGGTTCCTCAATAACGGTTGTCTCGCTAGGCGCTGGAGACGGTTGAGGCTTGGGTTCTTGAGTTTTAGGGGCTGGGGGTTCAGGTGATTTTTCGTTCGCGGCGGGAGTGGGAGAGGATTTAGTCGGAGAGGGTTGGCGTTTAGGTTCTGAAGTTGGGGAAGGTTGAGTTTTGGCTGGAGTTTCAGACGCTTTTGGCTGGGAGGGTTGCGTTTTAGCTGGTTGAGGCTGAGTCGGTTGAGTTGTCTTTGTCGGAGTAGACTGTTGATTCGGTACAACCTTAACCGTACTAAACGGATCTTGACGCGCTTTAGCAACAGGTATCTCAATCAATCGGCTCGACGGAATCAGTCCGGCTGGTGGTGGAGGAACTAGGGTTTTGCTTCGATTGTTGGCAGTTTCAGCTTCAGGTTGTGTCGGGGCTGTAGCTACAGATGATTCAGGTTTTGGGGTTTGACTGACTTGGTTATTTTGACGGGTGCAGCTACTGACGAGCAGAGCAACTAGACCTAAACCAGCGATCCACCGCAGCTTATTCATGGCGATTACCTGAGTTCTTTTCCTTAAGAATAGCCTTTCTGAAGATGGAAATCTCTTGCTTACAGCTTAAGCGATCGCACTCAGCTTAGGGTATTCTTTGGCGATATCTCGGCTATAAACCAACCAAATCAGCATCAACGCCCCTATTATCAGATCCTGTCAGATAGCATACATCAGCCGTTCCAGAATGGCTGGAGTTGGAGAACTCTTGAGGTGTGGCTTTGTTCTCAACGTCAGTGTTCTGGTGACTGGGTAAACCACTTTGTAATTCCAGAGCGATCGCGATCCACTCCGATAGAGAAACACCCACGCTGTCAGCTTGTCGCTTCAAGGCTGCATATACTTCATCACTCAGTTCTAGCTTGACAACGTGGCTCACGGCTATGTCCCTCAACGATTGCTATGTAACCCTAGAGTAACATTTCCCAAAACTTCATGACTTTGATTGATACCCAGCTTTTGCTATCTGAAATTTTTCCTAGACGGCTTTTAAATTTAGTGGCGGTTGCAGGGTGGCAATTGGGGTAACTTGCTCTGTTGGGTTTCGGCGAGTCAACCCAATCTACATCTGCGCGATCGCACATTCACTTCCACATAATAGAACTACCAAGTACAATTTTCTTTACTTCTTGAATATTGTCTACCGAGAATACGAATCATTCATTGTAGTTATCACACTATATCCAGGTAGGAGAAGTCGTTATGAAAAAAGCTAAATACAGTAAAGATGTCGATGCCCTTCTGATTGAGCTGTCCGATGATGATATTGCTTATGCAGAAGATGAAGGACAAGTAATTATTCACTACTCAAATAATGAAAAGTTAGTGTTAATTGAAATTTTAGATTTCAAGCAATTTATGTCTCAACAGATTATTGCTGAACTTATTTCAACGTCTTGATTGACTTTACACAGAAATATAAAATCTAAAAGGTTTACTGGATAAAAAAATTAGTCGGTTTTAACCGACTTGAGCTATAAGCCAAGAACTTGAGTTCTTGGCGGCGGGTAACATGGGCTTACTCAAGCTTGAAACTGCGACAACAACCAAGCGCTCACTTTACCATGATTCATTTGCCGACTACGCCGAAAGGCTTCTTCCAATAGAGCAATCTCTAAACCAGGAAACACCTGAGACTGGTAAATTCGCCGACTCCCGCCATTTTGAATCTCAAAGGCGATAACCTGAACATTTTTGACATCAATAATCCAATACTCGCGAACTCCCAAGGATTCGTAGAGGAGACGTTTCTCTCCTTTGTCATCGGCTAAAGAAGAATAGGCAACTTCAATAACTAAATCAGGGGGTGGGTAGGTATCGAGATTGATAATCGTCGCTTCCCAAGGGACTACTTCCGCGTTGTCACCGACATAAAATGAGACATCCGGTTGGGCTTCCTCACAACCTGTCTTACGATACGTGCAGTTATCATGACCATCAAAGTCAATCTGATTGAGTCCTGCAAAGAGGCAGACGGCGTGAATAACGATAAGGTGATCACGAGAATGGGGGTTACCAAGTGGAGACATCTCTAGCCTCATGCGTTCGTTATAGTAGTAGCCTTTCGCTTTTTCATAGGCTGGATCACTGATTGCCTGAAGGTATTCGTCCCAAGTCGCATTGACCCAGGTATCGGTTGGTAGTTTGGCTTGCAGTTGACTCATGACAACCTTACTTGTGGCTCGCGATCGCTGATATTGTAACTTAATACGAATGGCACGTTCCTTAAGGATGGTGGGCAATGCCCACCCTACTAGCTTGGCAAGCTTAAAACAGTGGTCAAGTATTTTATCAAAACCTTATGAGAGTAGCGATCCAGAAAAATTTTACCCACAACTTTAAGCTTGCCAGCCTACTACTGGCGTGACCCACCTAAAATGGTGAAATAGATTTGGTTCGTAGTGAGGGCTTTAGCCCTCTCCAGCTAGGCGTTAAAGCACTTTAGTGCTTACTACAAACAAAGTCCTATTTTAACCCGGTCACGCCACTACTACGATCAAGGGTTTCGGCGATCCTAAAATGCTTGTTGAGTGTGCCATTGAACTTAATACCAGATCCCCGACTTCTTCAAGAAGTCGGGGATCTCAGAGTTTACTCAGTATTAATTGTCTCCAGCCAAGGCTTTTCGATAATCCTTAAACGACTGATAGCACTCCTGTTGACTATAGAGGTGACATTGGTCGGTAATCTGTTTCATCAACGACCAAGAAAAACGGCATTCACGCAATTCATCCCCCCAATTTTCCTTGAGAATCCGATGCGCTAACCGCAAATTATAGGACGGAATCGCACTGGAAATGTGATGGGGAATGTGAACATTAATATCGTGGCAGAGAAACTCTATCCAACGGGGATAATCACAGTGAACCGAACCAAATAGTTGAGCCTCTGCCTCATTCCACTCCGGTTCTGGGATAAAGGGAATATCGGGTGCTGTGTGGTGAACAATGGTAAACGTACTCATCCAGAAATGGTAAACAACCCAGGGAAGTAGCCAGAATTTGATCACTCCCCACACACCTACTGTGGCAAAGAGTAAAGGAAATGCAACAGCAGCAAAACCAATAACCAACAACGCGGAAAACTTGACTTGAGAACGCTGTTTCCCCTGGAAATTCCCCCAGTTAAAATGCAGTAAAGCCCAGTGGAACATCGAACCAATCCACCACAATCGACTTCGTGTTAGTTGGTAAAACAACTTAACTAAAATAGGGTGGCTGGCATAATACTCTATAGTAAAAGGTTGCCATGCATTATCTTCGCCAAGCTTATTCGTGTGGGCGTGATGGTGGTTATGGAGAATGCGCCAGCTATGAAAGGGATAAAGTAAAGGTAAAAATGCCAGGTGTCCAACCAAATCATTCACCCAACGGCGATTGGCAAAGGAACGATGACCACAATCATGACCGATCACAAAAAAGCCAGTCAATGCTGTACCCGTGAAAATCCATAATAGTGGTAAACAAAACCAGGGCGCGATCGCTAAACCCCCATAGCCTATACTCACCATTACAATACTCACCAGAACCACTGTCCAGGCTTTGCGACGGTTTTTCACAAACACTTCACGCGGTAACGTTCGCAAAATGTCTCTTAACCGTAAGGTCGTTGTAACCCTTGTCAAGGAGTAAGGGGAATTTTGTTCTTTGATTGTCGATATAGTCATGAAAGAATTTAATACATGAGATGTTGATGAATTGCGAATAGTCAGGCAAAAAAAATCCTGCCCAGCCGTCTATTACTGGCAGATAGAAGGGTATCTCCTTGTGCTTATCCGTCAGAGTTGACAAAACTTAGCACCCCAAGAATGAGTTCTGGGGTGCAAAAACAGCATGAATCAAACCAAACACTACTGTTCCCCTTAATTATTGGCGTCGGATTGCGCCGCAGCCAACCGTTGTTTTTGGAGGATTTGGAGCTGCTGCAATAGTGAATCTACTTCTGCTTGCAAATGTAGATACTTGACTTGCTGATCAGCCTGGTAAATCGACTTCATTAATTTTATCAGGCGTTGGTCACTCGTGCTGGTTACCATCCCGCGATCGCTCTCGGTTGCAGCTTCCCGATTCGGGTTTGGTGGACAGACTACACTAGATGAACGATTTAGCATTCGTTAAATAGTTATTTTTACTTACTCACACCACAGGCTATTGTATCTTGAACATCAAGTTTTGTTGCATCATATAGGTCAATTTTATGACTGGCTGAGGTATTCATTATGAAAGCCAACAAGCTTGATAAGCTGGAACCCCCATCTGTCAAGTGTTTTCCTCTCGCTCTTGCAAATAACGTTAGCCCGGATGGGAAGTTGGCTCTGACCACGGTGACACAGCCTTTCAGTATAAACCAGGAATCAGTTTTTTGACTCGCTGTTGATAGTCGATGTATTCCGGATACTTCTGAGTTAACCAAGTTTCTTCCCGTCTAGCTTTGATATCCAAGAAAATCAAGAGGATCACCGTCGCTATGAGGTGGGAAAGACTTAGCTGAAAGATTGCCCAACCTAAGCCAGCAAACACTAAACTACTGTAGAGGGGATGGCGCACCAGACTGTAAACACCCGATCGCACCAGTTGTCCGTCATCTTTGGGATAGGGTAGAGGGGTGAGATTCTCTCCTAAATCCTGTAGTCCTTTGAGAATAAAGACTAATGCCGTTACCTCTAATCCGATGAGGAAACCCCAGCGCAGATAAAACAGAAGCGGAGTGTTAATCACCCAACTACTGGGACGGTAAACGGGTAGCAACAGGAAACCAATAATTAGGATAGCCTGTAGCAACACCAGGTATTCGCCACGTTTACCCTGCCGCCATTCCCGCGTAAATCCCCAATCTCGTAAACGTTGCATCATTGGTGATAACTCCTGGTTAAACTCCTTGTTGGTTGTCTTGACGCTGGGCGATGACAGCATAGAAAGGATCACCCCCACCAACCCCTAGCATCTGGAACAAACTGGGAACTGGAGAAGAACGGGCAATCACTTCGGGAGTACCAAATCCGGGTATCGACTGAAAATAACCCTTGACAAGTTGCACACGACTGGCTTCAGTTCCGTCTCGCCATGCCGCGATCGCTTTTTGGAAGAACATGCGGTTGGAAAAGCTGATAATGGCGATACCACCGGGTTTGAGGATGCGGTGAATCTCCTGAAACACGGCATCAGGGTATTGGAGGTACTGAATCGAGACACAGTTAAGAACCGCATCAAACTCTTGATCGGGCAACGGTAACTGAGGATTTTTATTCAGATCCTGGACAAAATAATGATTTAAGCGGGGATTGCGTGCTAGTTCCTGTTCATTCATCCCATGTCCCTCAATATGGGCGAATTCCATGTCATCGGGCAAGTGGGACACATGACTACTCATCATATCCAAGATGCGAGTATGGGGTTTCAGGCGTTCTCTATAGAGTTGAGTAAGTTGATCCAGAAACCCAGCATCAACATGGGTGACAAAGCGAGGGAAGGAGTAAAACAGGGTATCGTCGGTATCGTCTAGTTTCGTCCGTTGGTTGGATTGCAGCAGCATAGTCGTTAGCGGAAAATAGGATGCTATCTCTTAGTTTAAGAAAAATTACGGAATGTTAAGGATACGCATCCCATGACTGTTTACGGTTGTGATCTGATCGCCTTTGAGGGAGTTAGCCCTAAAAAACGGCTTGCAAACCAGCCGTCAACCGCCAATCCGTTTCAAGCTGCGGGCCATCCAGAGAACGATAAAGAGGTAATTCAAACTCAATCGCCAACCGACTTCCCTGGAGATTACCACTAGGAGCATAGAGATTAACACCAAAGCCTAAATTTAACTGGGTGCCACCGCGTCTATCTGGATCAGCCGTAGGAATCATCATCGGATTCAGACGAGAGTCAGATCCATCAATATTTCCCCACGTCTGACCATTGAGACGAATTGAGGTACTCAGCCAATCTGTCCACTTATAAGCCGTCCAACCCGTGAGCATCAGTTGATTACCGAGTCGATAATCATTACTATTTTCACCCAAGCGCAGCGTCGCGATCGCTTGGCTGCCCCAAGACCAATTGTTACTCTGACCTAAGTAAGTAATACCGGGTAGTAAGTCAAAAGTGCCAGAACCGATCTGCATGGGATAGGGTAAAATCTGGTCATCACCTGCTGGGGTATTGTCTCGCTCCTCAATTGAACCTGTGGGGAAACTCATGCCGATATTCAAGTGCAAGCGCTGTTGGCTTTGATCTAGGACTTTGTAAAGTGCTGTGAGTTTGATATCACCGAAGCCTTCTGAATTGGTAGTAAAGCGCACGCCGCGACGAGTGACATGATCCATTTCTTTGAAAACATAAGGTACCATCGCCATCAACGTCAGGTCATTGGTTGGTGCATACATCACCCCCAGTGCGTGCATTTGCATGGTCATGCGTACCGGAGTCACGGGAAACTGTTGCAAAACCTCGGCATCGCTGAGGTTATCTGTACCCTCCCGATTACCGTCCATGTCCATAAACCGATAGCGGTAGGAGAACATCCATTCTCCAGCACTATGGGTATGATCACCCATTACGCCAATAGGAGCATGTCCATCGGGTCGTCCTGAAGTCCATTGAAAGGGTTCTATTTGATTATTGCTATCGGCAAATTGGACGTTTTGATCGTCTAAATTAAAGATTGGCAACGGAGTTAGAACTTCAGGAGTGGATTGTCCGGTTGATATCTCATCGAAGGAAATGGGATGGCTCAGATCCGCTGAAGTTTTTTCCGGCAAGTCTAGACCACTAAGCGGGTTAACCTGAGCCTCTCGCTCATGTTGGGGAGTCAATGAACGTTTGTCCCATCGATCATAATGTGCCTGTTGTCGATCTATAAGATCTATAATCGGATCAATTTCCCTAGAGAAATCTACATTAGCTGGTTTGGTTTCCGATTGAATTTCCCACGTTTGTGAGATTGTATCGGGAATTGGTAAGAATAGTTTTTGGTTTATCCTTGGCAAGGTTTGTGCATTCACGCTTATCGGACACATCCAGATAATTCCCATTATGACCCAACTGAATCGACGGTGATCTCTTTTCACTGAATCAACCCCTCGTTAACACAACGTATGTAAACAATGCCTGTTATTTTGGTTGGGGCTACAGTTTAAGTCAAAAGACAGGTTGTCAAACTTGATGGTGAAGGGTAAGATACGTGATCGCTGAGGGAGCATAGACCCATGAACCCTAAAATCTCCAATCGCCTATGCCTGTCTACGGTTGTGATCCGATCGCCTTTGAGGGAGTTACAGGTCAGCGTTATTGGTTCCATGAACCGTTTCACTTTACCGGAATTAGCGATATCGACGAACGGCTGAGTAGTTTCCCTGTTGCTGTCTTTTTGCCACAGAATCGACCTGCCGATCAGACACCGTTGGTGATTGGCATTCAAGGGATGTGTGCGCCTTATGGCTGGAATGCCTTTATTGTGCCAACGCTGACCCAGATGGGGATTGCTGTGGCATTATTTGACACACCCCTAGCAGGTGAACGCAGTTTCATGCGGACGTTTTCCGGGGTGGCGCACGTTGAAATTAAACCGCTTCTGGATCGCGGTATTTCCTTTGATACTCAACTGATGCTGCGGATGTTTAGTGTTACAGCGCGGGATATTGGCTTAGTGCGGAACTTTTGTCGCGATCGCTATCATCTGACTGATCCTCGGTTGGCGCTATTTGGTGTCAGTATGGGGGTTTTGTTTAGTGCGTTCGCCTTTACTACAGACGGAATGGGAGAACGATTACTGGGTGCGATCGGTCACGCTAACCTGCAAACCTTTGCCAAAAGCTGGGGGGGCTTTATTTTGCCAGAACTGGCTGCATCGCCGCTAGGGAGGTTAGCAGAAGCGTTGCTGGGGAAAGCTCAACCGGATCTCCAGAGTTTCGTTCCCCTCTTGCGAGTGGCTAATTCTCTCAAACATCCTGATCAGTTTGGTCAGGCTTGTAACCCGATGACGTATGCGGATCGGGTAGACTCTCATCGTCGGATTCGCTTTTTGGTGGGGAAGCGCGATCGCATGGTTAATGTCGCCGATGCCAAGGCTTGTGCCAAGCGATTTCCGAATAGTGATTGTTATGTTGTTCCGGGTATGGGTCACGGGACAAACGATTTCGGTTCTACGTTTACCGATCATGTTCGCTATTTTCTCGTGACTCAGTTAGCAGATTGGCGAGGTTAATGGGTAATATTATGTTCTGTGGAATACCCTTTTATCTTAAGTCCTGTTGAAAAGGAAATCGCGGCTAAACCAACAAAGTTCGCTTGACGAAATGAAGAAAAACTAGGGGTTTTGAAACCCGCGCAGGCGGGTTTCGTTTGTGTAGCTGCGGTTTCAACCGCCCAGTTATTTAAAAAGGACGAATGACGAATGACGAATGACGAATGACAATCTCCACCGTTCACTTTAATTGTGTCCACCTACTTACAGTAGACTCAATCTCAGCCAACTGCCGCTGAAGTGCGCCTGTGATTAACAAAGACTCCGCCTTGCTTAATCCATCTTCTAACGTCGGGCAAACCCCACAACGCCAGAGATAAAACCCACCATTCCAAATCACTGATTTTTGGAATTCTGAAGCTTTTCCGGCTAAAACATCCTTAATTTGTGCCAATAATTGTTCCTTTGACTCTAGAGGAACTTCCTTGCCTTCAAAGCCATAATCCCTAGAGTGAAGTTTCAGGCGTTGATAGGGTTCGCCATCTCCAGGTTTATGTGTCGAAATAATCGCTGTCCGTTCACGGGGTAAATCACAACTTCCCTCTAATCCCTTGATTAAGGTGTAATTCTTGACGCCTCGTAATCCTAATGTTCCCTGCATAAATTCTTCCGTTGGGGGATGGACAAACCCAGCCACGAGATGCACATTCCCCGCATAAGGAAGCCAAATTAATTCAATCGTGGCAAAGGGGGGACGCTTGCCAATCTGATCCCGATAATTCACCAAACGTTGAGTCGCCGGAAAATGATTAGGGGTGTAGATAAACCCAAAGCGAGTTATTTCTAAACCCTGATGAACTTGGGTAAGACTCAATCGGGTAAAATCGATGCCCAATCCTTGCCAAATTTCTACCAAGGGAATGCCATATTTTGTTGCCATACAGTCGCCGCCATGTTGAATTACCGGAACCCCTGAAGCCGCCAGCATCAGCGCCGTTAATAGAGTAACTGGGGCGGTTCGCGATCGCCCGTCGTAAGGTGTCCCCATTACCGTGACTATCGGATCACCAGATAACCGGGGTACTGTGCAACCTAATTGATCATACGCATCCAACATTCCCGCTAGTTCTTCACTCGTGGGGCGCTTAATGCGATGGGCAATTAAAAACGCCCCAATTTGAGCCGGAGTCGCGTCTTCATTCAAGATCATTTCTGTGGCGTTGGCGGCTTCTTCACGAGTTAAATCTTTGTGAGTATGGCTACCGCTACCCACTTTCTTTAACAGTTCTCTGAAAATAATACTCATAATGGGGGATGAAAAATAGGACGATGGGACTATGACGATAACGGTTTAGGACGATAGCAGATTGACAGAGAACCGTTCGTGATTCCTGAACAAAGATGCAACGACTTCGCCATTGAGTGAACGCTGTGAGGATTAGTTAACAAATCTACAATTAATTTTTATGTATTATTTGATACAGATTTTAATTTTAGTATATTCTGATACAAGAAGAGAATCGAGAATCAGACGGCACAGATATGCAAAATCCACAACCGCAACCCCCTCCAGCCAACCTCTCGGCTAGTGCAATTTTTCGCTATCTGCAACCGGGAATGTGGCTGAGACTAGAGGAACTCCCCAATCCATTTGCCCACTATGAGGCGTTGATACTTTCCCAAGTCTCGGATCATGAATGGCTGACTTGGATTCCGGAACATGGAGAATATCTGTTAGTGCTGTAGCCACTTCCAGCGAAAGGATCGCCTCCTCTAGCTAAGTTGTTCAGCCAATATCACCTCCATACAATGCTCAAACGTATAGAAAATTTGGAGTTTTGGTAATGATCAAGACTAAGCTTTCCCCCTGCGAGAGTTTACTCTATCACTGGATTCGGTTTCATACTAGAACCAATCATAAAGTAAATTTTAACTGGCATGACTTTCAGGCTTGGACAGCCGAATTCCTAGAACATTCAGTTAGCTTGAGCGAAGTTTACGCCGCGCTTACAGAGTTACATAAGCTGAAATTAATTACTGTCCAAGGCACCGAAGTTGCCCTAAATACGCCCCCAAGTCGTACACCATTAGAACTTTCACCATTACCCCACAAATTATTAACCACCCGCCGGAAACCCAAGTTTTTTTCCTGGGGTTCCCTGATGACGTTAATCTTTTTAGTCTTCTGGTTAGGCTCAGGTGTTATGTATTTTAAGTTGTATTCAGGAGACTCAAATCATTATACCAATCCTTATCAATTTTTGGGCGAAAAAATAAAATAATTTGGTTGACTTATTTAGTCAATCGGAGACAGAGCGAAACAAGGATGAATGGTGAAACAGGGTTATCCGAATGTAGGGGCGGGTTTCACTACTATCTTTTTTGACTTCACCCGAATTTCACTAAACCCGCCCCGATCCAATGTCCGAATTATTGGACAAACCAATGACATAAGACAAACGCCTTAGGCATCAATCACCACTTGTCCTTCAGGCACAGCACAACAGGTCAAAACCATGCCCTCCTCTAAATTTTCCAAGGCACTATACTCTTCGTCATACTTCACTTGACCTTTTAATAACTTTTTAACACAAGTCCCGCAAGTGCCAGCACGACAACTACTGTCGATTTCAATACCTTGGTTTTCAGCCATATCCAGGATAAAGTCCTGAGAATTAGCGTCAACCTGTTTCCAAGATTCCGCGAAAAATAGCTTTGTTTGAGCTTGATTGTCGTTAGTTTCTGTCTCAGATGAAGGTTGAGTATCCTCCGGAACATTCTCCTGAGTTTCCGGTTCCGGTTCTATAACAACTCCATCCTTAACTTTAGCATCAAAGTTTTCAATTAATAGATTCCGCAGAATCGGTTTTAGGTCATCGCAGGCAATTCCTTTTTCCAATACGTCTCCAAGTTGAGCATCTTTGCCGACTTTTCCTCCGGTATAAAGATTCACCCCTTCGACAGGCTTGCCATCTTTACGAACTTTCGTACCCATTAACCCAATATCGGCAACTTGAGGTTGTCCACAGGAGTTGGGACATCCAGTCCAATGTATCCGCACTCGCTCGGGAATATCTAATTCTTGATCCAGTTCTTGCGCCAGTTTTAATGCCCGTTGTTTGGTTTCTATGATGGCAAAATTGCAATAGCGATTCCCGGTACAAGATACCAATGAACGGGTAAGCGTAGAGGGATGAATCGGAAACTGCTGGAGTAACGGTTCACTCAGAAATGCTTCGATTTTTTCATTGGCAATGTAGGGAATAATTAAATTTTGTTCAACGGTTAAGCGAATTTCACCATTCCCATAAACATCAGCTAATCGGGCTAACTCAAACATGGTGTCGGCTGACAAGCGCCCGACGGGAACCAGTAAGCCAACATAACTGTACCCTGGTTGCTTTTGCGGATAAACCCCAATGTAATCTTTTTTCTCTTGGGTAATCTCATCCTCAGGCGCAGCCGGCAGGAGTTCTTTGCCGAATGTTTTTTCAACTTCCGCCCGGAATTTTTCTACGCCCCATTTATCAATTAACCACATCATCCGGGCTTTTTGGCGGCTTTTTCTTAATCCCTCTTTTAATCCGTTCTGAGTATAAACGGTGAGAATCGCACCACTCAAGTTAATCACATCTGCTTCATTTGCTGGAACCCATGCATTTAAGGGAATCGCTTCCACACAACGCTGGGCTGATAAATAACCGCCGACTAAAACATTGAAGCCTAATTCTCCATCCCGATAGGCAGGGACAAAAGCAATATCATTAATTTCCGCGTGAATGGAGTTATCTCGTCCTCCTTCGATGGCAATATTGAATTTACGCGGAAGATTCGTAAATGCATAATTACCTTCCCCGTTATTGGTAATCATGTCCTGCAATTTTTGCACCATGTCACGGGTGTCAATGATTTCGTCTGCATCAATTCCAGCGACAGGTGATCCGGTTAAATTCCGCACATTATCCATTCCCGTCTGCACACTGGTCATATTAATGGATTGCAGTTGACGGAAAATTTCCGGAATATCTTCTAAACGGACGCCTCGCAGTTGAATATTTTGGCGAGTAGTAATATCGGCGCTACCATCATCACCATAACGCTGCACAATACTGGCGAGAACCCGCATTTTCTCACTGTCCAGATAACCATTGGGTGTGCGTAAGCGCAACATGAATTTGCCGGGAGTCACTGGACGGAAAAAGACACCCAACCACTTGAGGCGGAGTTCTAAGTCGGTTTTATCAACGTTTTCCCAGCCAAGTTCGATTAAGCTTTCCAGTTCATGTTTAATGTCTAGCCCATCTTTCTCGGCTTTGGCTTTTTCCACTTTGTTTATTTTTTTTGATACGTCTTTTGTTGTAGTCATAGCGCTATTTTGATGGATTTTTACGGTTTTCGGTTCTACTAAAATTGCCCCTCTTAATTTCAGTAAGGTAAGCAAGGTTCAAGTGGTAAATTGTATATTTGGATACGCTTTTAAGTTGAATTTGAACAAACTGCATCATATAAATGCAATTTGTGAATTAAATGTTTATAAATCTATCAATTCTATGAAACGATAGGAAGAGTGAGGCTGAAGTGGCACACCATTCAGTCTGGGTGACGATGCAAGTGATCAAACAATGGACAAACTTCTTAAACAAGCCACAGTTGCCACAGAACAAGGGGATTGGTTGTCAGTCACTCAATGTTTGCAGCAATTACCGTTGGATGAGTGCAGCCGAAATCATGCCAATCCAGAAACCAAGGAATTGCCTCTCGGATTGGCGATGGCGTTAACGGTTTTGGAACAGGGAGATTTTCAGGCGCGTTGGGATATTGCCAAGGTTTTGCCACAATGGGGCGATAGAATTGTGGTACCGTTGATCGAGATTCTGGAAGATGAGGAGGCGGATTTAGAGCAACGGTGGTTTGCGGGGCGGATTTTGGGAGGATTTAATACGCCTGACGTGATTCGGACATTGGTGAAATTACTGGATCACAGTGAAGATGAAGAGTTAAGTGCGATCGCAGCTAGTGCGTTAGCCACTATCGGACATGCTGCGGTTGAGGCGTTAACTGATTTGTTGGTGAAACCGGAATCTCGTCTTTTCGCCACTCGCGCTTTAGCTCAAATGCATTGTGCAGAGGTGATTAATCCCTTATTAAGCGTCGTTCATGATCCAGATGTACAGGTGCGTGTTACCGCCATTGCTGCCCTGAGTCGTTTCCATGATGATCGCATTGTACCCGTTTTCTTGGTCGCGTTAAAGGATTATGCCGCGTCTGTGCGTAAAGAAGCGGTGATCGGTTTAGGCTTAAGCGCCTCCTCACAGACAGATTTCGAGACATTACCCTATCTGCAACCCCTGCTGTATGATCTGAACTTAGATGTCTGTCAGCAAGCCGCGATCGCGATCGGTAGAATCGGTACAGATGAAGCAGCCGAGGCGTTATTTCCAGTTTTGCGATCGCCTCTAACTCCTGTTCCCCTACAAATCACCGTCATTCAGGTATTGGCGCGGATCGAAACGGCGACAACATTAGAGTATTTACACCAAGCCTTATCCACCATAGCCGAAGACTCTATATTAGAAATCGTGCGCGTTTTCGGGCGGATTGAAACCCCGAATTTGAAATACCAAGCCGCTAAAATTTTGCTGGATTTCTTTGAGTCGGGACATCCCAGTGTTGAAACAACCGCCATTAAACAGGCGTTAGCCTACAGTTGGGGACAATTAGGAGTCGCTGACGCTATGAGTGCTTTATTCCAACTCCAGAATGATCCTCAATTGAGTGTCAGATTACACGCTAATGCGGCAATTAAACAACTCCAGTAAAAAGTGGTTAAAGTTCAGCTTGAACCAGCCGCTTAAGCGTAAGTAAGTAAGCCCGATGCCCGGAGTTCAAACTCCGGGCTAAAAGCTTAAGTCAGCTAAAGCTGACTGGATTGAGTGAGGTACTCCAGATCACCGACTTCTCCAAGACGTCGGGCATATTGTTTAGATATACTGTATTTCATGAACTTGAAATATGTTGTAAAGAGTTGGCATAAAATAGTTTTATTCTCAAGCCTACCCAAAAATCGGTTGTATATTTTTGGGGCTAACCGATTTACTTCTCCTCAAAATGTATCCGTTCCTTTCCTGTATAAATATTAAATCGTTTTCCGCGCAAAAATCCGACTAAGGTGATGCCAAACTCTTTGGCTAAGGCAACCGCTAAACTGCTGGGTGCAGATACCGCACAAACAATCGGGACACCTGCGGTTAGACATTTCTGTACTATCTCAAAGCTAGAACGTCCACTCACCAGAACAATGTGGTTGGTTAAAGGTAATTGATTACTCAAAAAAGCAGCGCCAATTAATTTATCCAAGGCGTTGTGGCGTCCCACATCTTCTCGTACTGAGAGTAATTTTCCTTGGGTGTCGAATAAGGCGGCGGCGTGTAATCCTCCGGTACTTGAGAAAATCCGCTGGGCGGTGTGTAATTGTTCGGGTAAACTATAAATAATATCTGGACTAACGGTTAATCCGGCTGAGATAATTGGACATCCCCGTAAATGTAGGGCTTCTAGACTGGCTTTCCCACAAACACCACAGGCGCTGGTGGTAAAAAAGTGGCGTTCTAAGGGTTGTAAATTAACCGATAATCCCGGTCGAAGTTTTACATTAACAATGTTGTAACGCTGTTCCCCATCGACATCCGGATCAACACAATAACTGATCTGCTGAATATCATCGCGATCGCGCACCACTCCTTCAGAGTACAAAAACCCCGCCGCCAGTTCAAAATCTGCCCCTGGTGTTCGCATGGTAACGGCTACCGTTTGCGGGGGAGAGACAAGGCGAATCTCTAAGGGTTCTTCCGTCGCCACCTGATCTTGGCGCGATCGCACATTCTCCTTCTCCACCACCCAAACCCTGGTTTTTGTCTTACTCCCCATCGCCATTTTCATGGTTGCGCTAATCGTCTGCGTTCATTGGACTTTTTCTAACCGTACCAGGGCATTATAATCAGGAATCGCTACTTCAGGCGATCGCTTATTCTTATCTAAAAGTATATTCCCTTCGGGCCAATGCACTTGCAGGTTCCCGGGTTTCACCGGTGCCGTACACACTCGTGCCTTCAACTCGCCAACTTCATTTTTGAGAATCACAGCATCCCCATCTTTTAACCCCAACGCAAGCATCCACCGCACTCATTAACACCGCCTCACGCACTGCACCCGTAATCGCATCTTTCTTTTCCTGCACCATACTATTAAACTGCTTCCCGCGTCGGGTGGCGACGAAGAAACATCCCTCTGGTAAATCTCGTTGTGGTGGCGATAACGGAGTAAACCGCGCCTTCCCATCGGGTGTGGGAAAAGTCCAACCAAAACAAAGATGAGAACCCCCATATTGAAACTGATCTCCCGCTTCTTTGAGATGTTGAATCCCCGCATATTGGGGAATGATTTGGGCAATTTCTTGGCGAATCGCGGCGGTTCCGTCGAAGTTTAACGGCGCGTTTCCGTCATTTTCTGCGGCTAAATCGGGACGAACTCTCCGTGCCAATTCCATGAATACTTCCCATTCTGGACGCGCTTCGCCAATGCGATTTCCCTGAACTTCGGGACTGAAAATGACTCGTCGTTCTGTCGTGGTTTCGGTTACGCCTCCTGGCACTTCATACCGAGTGGTGGCGGGGAGTAGAATTACCGTATCCGCCGGATCAACTAACATTTGGCTAGAACAAATAATATCCTGATGCACCCGCAGAGGAACGCGCTTTAATGCCGTTTCCACATAATCGGGTTCGGGTAGCACTTCTAGGAAATTTCCCCCCACCGAAAACAGGACATCCAACTCTCCCGCATAAGCCGCTTGAATCATTTCTGATGCGGTTAATCCTGGGGAGGTTGGCATCTCAAATCCCCATTTTTCACTTAACTGTGCTGCATTTTCTGAGGTAATCGGCTTACCTCCAGGGAGTACCGTGGCGTAGCATCCCATTTCCGCCCCCCCTTGTACTCCAGAATGTCCGCGAATCGGCATCAAGCCACAGCCTTCTCTGCCGACAAAGCCTTTGGTTAGTGCTAGATTAATTAGCGATCGCACGTTATCTTCGCCACATTCATGCTGGGTAATCCCCATACTCCAGACAAAGACAGCCTTGTTCGCCTCGGCAATCATCTGGGCAAATTCATACATCTGATCACGAGATGCGCCAGATAGCGGTTCGAGTTCCTCCCAGGATTGGCAGTTTAGGCTGGCTTTTAAGTCCTCAAAGTTGCGCGTATAGGTGTTGATAAACGAGTGATCAACCCAATCATTGGCGATTAAATGTTTCAGTGTACCATTAATAAACGCCATATCCCCGCCCATATTCACCAGAAAAAAGTCTTCGGCAAATTTCGTGCCAAATAAAGCACTTTCGGGAATCGACGGCACCCAATAGCGTTCCATCCCAGGTTCCTGGTAGGTATTAATTACGACTATTTTTGTTCCCGCCTTTTTTGCCCAGTGGAGATACTTCACCGTGACGGGTTGGTTATTTGCCACATTAGACCCAATGAAGACTAATAAATCTGTCCCAATCCAGTCTTTATAGGAACAAGTTGTCGCGGCTACTCCTAATGCATTTTTCAATCCCGCCGTACTCGGAGAATGACAAATTCTCGCTGCATTATCAATATTATTGGTTCCCATTGCCCGCACCGCTTTTTGGGCAGCATAATAGGTTTCATTAACGGTACCGCGACTGGTGAGATAAAAGCTGAGTTGATCGGGTGTCGTGGTGCGAATGCGATTGGCGATAACATCCAGGGCTTCTTCCCAACTCAGCCGATGAAATCCTTTCTCTCCCCGTTGACGCATCATTGGATAAGGAAGTCGCCCCATCTGTCGCAGTTCAGCACTTTTTTTGCCCTGCAACTGGGATACATCTGCCAGGATTTCGGGGTCAAAAGCGGGCATTGTATTCATCCGCAGTAGTCGCAACCGGACATTACAAACATGAATCCCCTCTAATGTCCAGTCTTTCATCCCCGTAGTGCCTAACGCACAACCATCGCAGACGCCTTGGTTGAGGATATCCCAGGCGTAGGGAAGTTGATCCCGATTTTCCCAGATGGCGCGAAATACTTCCCAGTAATTATTCGGGTATTGTTCGCCGATACCGAAAGGTTTCCAGGTTGCCCAGTGTTCAGGCGTCCAGCGCTTTTTAGGTTGAGGTAACATGATTTGGAGTGGTGCTAATGCTTGCTATTCTTTAACGCTACCATTTTCCTATTCTAATCCGATAGTTGGGTTCGGTCTATCGCCTTTCCACTCGATCATCAAACCTAATCCTAAGTATGTCGGTGTCAATAAAGCTATCTATATTAAGTTCAGTAAATAAACCTCAAATCCTTACAAATGACAAATGACAAATGACAAATGACAATCTTCACCGTTCACGTTAATTATGTCCACCTAGCTTAGGGTCAAATGTCCAGCAATCCATACCGTTTCTGAAGTTGCAGCAATTTTAGTCGGGCTTCCCCTGCATTATCGGCTAAATCAGCAAACTCTAAAAACCGTTTCAACTCTTTTTTGAGCAAATTCCGTTCCACCTCTAACGTTTCACGTCCTAAATCTGGAGGGAGAACAATCATATCAAATAAAGTTGCCCGTTCTTTATCAGGATGTGGGCGCAAAATCCGCCCCCGCCGTTGAATAAACTGGCGGGGATTTCCACTACTAGCCAGAATAACAGCGGTTTGAATCGCTGGAATATCTACCCCTTCATCAAGACAGCGAATCGCCACCAATCCTTGTAATTTCCCGGTTTCAAATTGACGACGTAATTCCTCTCGTTCGGCTAAAGGCGTGTCTGCTGTATAGGTGTTAATCCGATATCCAAGTTCACTTCCTAATAACCGGGTTACGGCGGCTAGTTGACGAGTGGTTTCCTGACTTACACTGCCTTCAACTGAACCATCTCCACAATAAAACAATGTGTGATAAGTCTCTAATCGTTCTGCCATTAACTGTTGCAATGCGGTTAACTTGTTAGCCGCTGACCCAATTAAACGAGCGCGTTGCATTAATAAGGCAGTTACAGTATCATTATTCTGGATATCGACACCTTCATTATCCATTAGTGCCCAGCCAATGCGTTTAGTAAATTTGGCATAAGCGATAGATTCAGTTTCGGTTAATTCCACTAATATTGGATAGTAGAGATAGTGAACTAATGCGCCTTGGTGAATCGCATCCGCTAAAGTTAGTTCAGGTTGCAAAACTGAGCCAAAATAGTTGAATAAGCCGTGGGTTCCTTCTTCATCAAAATAGCGTTCTGGTGTGGCGGATAGGGCAAGACGTAAGCCAATGTTGCGTGGTAAACTCTCTTCTAAGCGTCGAGACCCTAGGTTATGGGCTTCATCACCAACAATCAAGGTTTTGGGGGGAAGGTATTTGAGTTGAGATTGTAACCCCTCTGTGATCAATGTGGCGTTGGTGGTGATAATTGTCAGAAAAGATTGATTACCCGATTGTAAGTTATAAAGGGCAGTAGAGAGTTGATTTTGCCAATGGCGTACATTTTCAAATGCCAGAATCGGTTCTAAGTTAAACGTCTGACATTCTCGCGCCCATTGGGTAACTAGATGACGATAGGGGCAAACAACCAGTAAGACTTGTAAGCCGATTTGGTGATAGAGTTGGGTTGCGATCGCGAGGGCGGTAATTGTCTTGCCACTCCCTGTTGCCATCTTCAGCGTACCGCGTCCCTGATTGCTAAACCAGTTGGTTATCGCTTGTTGCTGGTAGGAACGTAGGTGCAGTGATGGGGGTATCCGGGGACAGCCTGGTGATATCATCTCTTGAAGGCAGATGGCAGAGGGGAAGCTGGGGGAGCTGGGGGAGCTGGGGGAGCTGGGGGAGCTGGGGGAGCTGGGGGAGCTGGGGGAGCTGGGGGAGCTGGGGGAGCTGGGGGAGCTGGGGGAGCTGGGGGAGCTGGGGGAGCTGGGGGAGCTGGGGGAGCTGGGG